>NZ_JAVFVX010000005.1:158051-168098 GCF_033441795.1 Streptomyces sp. ADMS
AACCGGCGCTACTGCCGTGAGAGGGCAGCGTGCTAGGCCGCTACACAACGGGGGCTTCTGTGGAGTCTGATCTCCACGGGTGCAGATTTGAAGCAATCTGCGAGCTGGCCTACCTGGACTCGAACCAAGACTAACTGAACCAGAATCAGTCGTGCTGCCAATTACACCATAGGCCACTGGAACGCGAGCCCCTGCGGAACTCTTGCTCTAGCTTGCTCCTCCGGATCCTGGCCTTTCGGCCCACTGTCCGGCGGCGCAGGAAGAACATTACCCGAAGGTGGACGGCGCTCCAAAACGGGTATCGGTGCCGAGGATCGCGGGGAGTTCGGCGAGGGAGGCGATCCGGTGCGGGCCCGCGGAGACCTGCTCCGCGCCGCCGAGACCTCCGCGGTCGATCCACACGGACAGCATTCCGGCCTCGACGGCGCCCCGTCCGTCGATGTCCGGATGGTCTCCGACGTACGCCACCTGTTCCGGCGGCAGGCCCAGTGCGTCGCAGGCAGCGTGGAAGGCCTGGGCGTCCGGTTTGTGGAAGCCCAGCTCGGCCGCGCACAGGACGGACTCGAAGCGGTCACGCACGCCGAGCACGCGCAGCTTGCGGTCCTGCACGCGAAGGCTGGAGTTGGAGAGCACCCCGTGCCGGTGGCTTTCGGCGAGGAGGTCGAGGGCCGGCACCACGTCCGGGAAGAGCGCCCAGGCGGCCTCGTAATGCCCGACGTAGCGGTCGAACCAGGCATCGGCCTCGGCGTCGGTCAGCTCCTCGCCCAGGAACATCCGTACCCGCTCCCGGCGCTGTCCCAGAAAGTCGATCTCCCTCGCCGCGAACCGCGCCCACTGCCGGTCGGTGACCTCCCGCCAGCGAACAAGGGCCTCTTCGACGGTCGCGTACCCGTCGAGGAGGCCCTCGGCCACGAGCTGCTCCCGCATGCCGGCGCGGTCCGCCGAGGTGTAGTCGAAGAGAGTGTCGTCGATGTCCCAGACCACGGCTCGGATCGTCATGTCAGCGACGGTACCGTCCGATCGGCCGGGGGCTCGGGGGTTGTCCCCCGATGGGTACAGCGCCGAAGAAGGTGTCGTCCACATCCCGGACCACGGCCCGAATCCTCATGATCCGACGGCAACTCCGGCCCAGGGGGCGTGTCCGCGGAACGCGTCAGTCGTGCTGGCCCCACCACGTGAACCGGGACGGCTCGATGCCGTACAGCTCGACCACGCTGTACGGGCTCGTGTAAAGGGCGTCTCCGTTGGAGGAGGTGCGCAGATAGTTGCCGTTGGCGTTCTGGAGCATGTTGTGGTCACCGTTCCACCACTGCCCGCCGGCGGCCCCGCAGGGGCTGGTCCAGACCGTGTTCGTGTCGGTCTTGTCGTCGGTGGTGAGGCATTCGCCGTTGGCTTTGCTCACCAGCTTGCGATTGACCCCGTAGACGTTGGTGTACGTGTCGCTGCCCCAGGCCCAGTTCCTGGTCGCGAGGGAGTCGTTGCAGGCACCTCCCCACACCTTGTCGCTCACGGTCGACGAGGTGACACAGGCGCCGGTGCGCTCGTTCGAGTACGACCACCAGGTCTCCGCGGACGCGGTGGACAGGGAGCCCGCGACGGCGAGCACGAGGGCGCCGAGTCCCACGGGGACGGTGACCCGCAGCGTTCTTCTCCGAGAAGTCATGATCGCGACGATTCCGGAAAGGGGAAACGCTCACCCGAATCAATCATGAACATGCCACAATGGCGGCCCCAACAACGCGGGGCGGGCAACCACCGCCGCCGCCCCGCGTTTCGGGTACCGCCTTACGCCGCCAGCTTCGCCAGCGCCGCGTCGATGCGGACCAGCGTCTTCTCCTTGCCCAGGACCTCCAGGGACTCGAAGAGCGGCAGGCCGATCGTGCGGCCGGTGACCGCGACGCGGACCGGGGCCTGGGCCTTGCCGAGCTTGAGACCGTGGGCCTCTCCGGCGGCCAGGACGGCCTCCTTCAGCGACTCGACGGAGGACCAGTCGGCGGCCTCCAGCTTCTCCCGGGCCGTGCGGAGCAGCGCGTCGCTACCCTCCTTCATCGCCTTCGTCCACGACGCCTCGTCGAAGGCCGGCTCGGGCAGGAACAGGAAGTCGACGTTGTCCGTGATCTCCGAGAGCACCTTGAGGCGGGTCTGGGCGTGCGGGGCGATCGCCTGCCACTTCGTCTCGTCGAACTCCTCCGGCGACCAGGGGGCGAAGGGGGCCCGGAGCCAGGGCGCGCAGCGCTCCGTGAAGTCCTTCACGTCCCGCAGCCGGATGTGGTCGGCGTTGATCGCCTCGCACTTCTTGAGGTCGAAGCGGGCCGGGTTGGGGTTCACGTCCGACACGTCGAAGGCGGCGACCATCTCGTCGATCGTGAAGATGTCCTGGTCGGCCGAGAGTGACCAGCCGAGCAGGGAGAGGTAGTTGAGCAGGCCCTCCGGGAGGAAGCCGCGCTCCCGGTAGAGGTTCAGCGACGACTCCGGGTCGCGCTTCGAGAGCTTCTTGTTGCCCTCGCCCATCACGTACGGCAGGTGCCCGAAGGCGGGTACGCACTTCGCGACACCCAGGTCCGTCAGCGCCTTGTAGAGGGCGATCTGCCTCGGCGTCGACGACAGCAGGTCCTCGCCGCGCAGGACGTGCGTGATCTCCATCAGCGCGTCGTCGACCGGGTTGACCAGCGTGTACAAGGGCGCGCCGTTGGCTCGTACGATCCCGTAGTCCGGGACGTTCTCGGGGGTGAACGTCAGTTCGCCGCGGACCAGGTCCGTGAACGTGATCGTCTCGTCGGGCATCCGGAAGCGCACGATCGGCTTGCGGCCCTCGGCGGTGAACGCCGACACCTGCTCGTCGGTCAGCTCGCGGCAGTGGCCGTCGTAGCCGGAGGGCCTGCCGGCGGCGCGGGCCGCGTCGCGGCGGGTGTCCAGCTCCTCCGTGGAGCAGTAGCAGTAGTAGGCGTGGCCCGCCTCCAGGAGCCTGGCCGCCACATCCTTGTAGGTGTCCATGCGCTGCGACTGGCGGTACGGGGCGTGCGGGCCGCCGACCTCGGGGCCCTCGTCCCAGTCGAAGCCGAGCCAGCGCAGCGAGGACAGCAGCTGCTCGTACGACTCCTCGGAGTCGCGGGCCGCGTCGGTGTCCTCGATGCGGAAGACGAACGTGCCGCCGGTGTGGCGGGCGTACGCCCAGTTGAACAGGGCCGTACGGACCAGGCCCACGTGGGGGTTACCGGTGGGCGACGGGCAGAACCGTACTCGGACGGCGGGGTCGGGTGCGCTAGCCACGCTTGACAACCTTGTTGGTGAGAGTGCCGATGCCTTCGATGGTGACGGCGACCTCGTCGCCGACGGTGAGCGGTCCGACGCCTGCCGGGGTGCCCGTGAGGATCACGTCGCCGGGGAGCAGCGTCATGGCCTCGGTGATGTTGACGATCAGGTCCTCGATGGAGTGGATCATCTCGCTGGTACGGCCCAGTTGGCGCTGTCGGCCGTTGACCGTGAGCTGGATCGTGAGGTCGGCGGGGTCGAGGTCCGTCTCCACCCAGGGGCCGAGGGGGCAGCTAGTGTCGAAGCCCTTCGCCCGCGCCCACTGCTTCTCACGCTTCTGGACGTCCCGCGCGGTGACGTCGTTGGCGCAGGTGTAGCCGAGGATGACGTCCTTGACGCGCTCGCGCGGGACCTCGCGGCACATCCGGCCGATGACCACGGCGAGTTCGGCCTCGTGGTGCAGTTCCTCGGAGAAGGAGGGGTACTGGATGTCGTCGCCGGAGCCGATCACCGAGGTGGACGGCTTGAAGAAGGCGAACGGCGCGTCGGGCACCTCGTTGCCCAGTTCCCTCGCGTGGTCCGCGTAGTTGCGGCCATAGGCGACGACCTTGTTGGGCAGCACCGGCGGCAGCAGCCGGACCTTGTCGAGGGGGACCTTCGTGCCGGAGAGCTCGAAGTCGGCGAACGGGATGCCCTTGATGATGTCGAGGACTAGCTCGTCCGGCTTGTCACCCTCGACCGCGCCGAAGGCGACGTTCCCGTCGATGGAGAATCTGGCGATGCGCACGGGATTCCTGCGCCCCTCTTCCGATCCGGCTGGAGTCTGACGGTCCAGGCTAACGCGCCGTGGGCGGGCGCCTCGCGCAATGAGCGAGGGCGCCCCTGACCTCCGTACGCCGGAGAGCCGGGTACGAGGGCAGAGGCGCCCTTGACACACAGGTATTCACAGGGTCCGCCCTGAGTGACAGGGCGGCTCTCGCGCGTACTACTCCGCGACGGAGGCCGCGACCGGGGCGTCCACGAGGATGGTGCGGCGGGGGTTGGCGGTCTGGGTGGGGAGGTCCACGGAGTGCTCCGGCTGCTCGACGGGTGTCAGTTCGTCGGCGTCCGTCAGGTGCGCCAGCGTCGTGCGCCGGGGGTTTGCGATGTTGTGAAACATCGTCGTCGTCTTCACTGTTGTAGTCCTCGACCCTGTCGTGTCCGGGCGCCCGGCGGGGCGGGGAGCCGCCGTCCGCGCGCGGGTTGTCGGATTTGCCATCTCTGTAAAGCGTCAGGCTAAACATGCGTTCCCTGGGGAAGTCACCGAGACCCTCGGAACAGCATGTGAGTTTGCTCACGAATCCATGGGCAAAACGGTCAATTCCGACCCCCAATCCCCCTCCGCGAAAAGGACATTTCTTACCTGAAGCCCTCATTCCGCTCCTGATCATGGCGACCTGGACACCGTGACTATCCATGCGACACGTGAAGATTCGGTCGTTATGTACGGAATCGCTTTCTACACCTCGTGACGCGGTGCTCACGAGGTGTCATCGTGGTCACACCGTGACCCATTGGCCTTGTTGGAGGTCCGGCACTGTGCTGGAATTCCACGGACCGCCGCGGGATACGAGCCGGCGCACAGGGGGCGCGAAGCAGCGCCGAGCGGCGGCACGTCAGGGGGGAACCGCGCCGGGTTACTCACGACCACCATGGGGGGCGTATTTCAGGGCGCCCCTTATACGCCGACACCGTCCGTCCGTTCACGCGGAAGGGCGCCTGGTCCAGAGGTTGCGACGCTAGTGCAGGGACGTTTCAAGAGGGATGGCAGCGCTTCGGCGGAGCCGGAGCCACACAACGGAGCCGGTAACGGTTCCTCCCCCCAGCACGCCCAGAACCCGGGCCAGGCAGCTCTGACCGGCGACAACGGCGAGCGGTCGACGCGCCTTGGCAGTGGTGTGCCAGGCGGACCCGGCGGCAAGGGAGCGGTCACCGGCGCCGCCGTGCCGGCCGTGAAGCCCCCCAAGGGCTCGACCGGCCCCGGTGCGCGAATAGCTCTGCGCAACTGGCGTATCTCGACCCGTCTGGTCTCGCTGCTCGCGCTCCCCGTGGTCGCGGCGACCTCGCTCGGCGCGCTGCGCATCAGCGACAACATGGACGACATCCAGCAGCTCGACAACATGCGGCTGCTGACCGACATCACCAAGCAGGCGACCGAGCTCTCCGCCGCGCTCCAGGAGGAGCGCGACCAGTCGGCCGGTCCGCTCGCGCACGACGCGGCGGCGGACGACTACAGCGTCAAGGGCGTCCGCGACAAGACCGACCGCGCCCTCACCAACTTCATCGACGGCGCCGAGGAGATCGACACCGCCAGCAAGGCCGGCTCCCTCGAAGGCGTGCGCGACAGCCTGGTGGGCCTCGTCAGCGCGCTGGGCGACCTCAGCAAGATCCGCAGCAGTGCCTACGAGGACCGGGACAACTCGACACAGACGGTCGAGGCCTACCACCGGCTGGTCACCCAGCTGCTCGACCTCTCCCAGGACATGGCCGAGGCGACCAGCAACCCCGAGATGATCACGCGTACCCGTTCCCTGGCCGCCTTCTCCTCGGCCAAGGAGTACGCGTCCATCCAGCGCGCGGTCATCGCGGCGGCGCTGCCCGAGGACAACAAGACGTTCGGCCGGCTCTCGGAGAACGACCGGCTCTACGCCGAGTCGGCGCTGAACAGCCAGGACTCCGAACTCAGGAGCTTCGTAAGCATCTACGGCAACGGCTCCGAGGAACTCCTCAGGACGATCGACGAGGGCAGCCCGACGATCACGGCCGCCGACCTCTACGCCAAGCGCATCCTGCAGAGCCCGGACGGTATCCAGGGGCTGCAGAAGCGCTCCTACAAGGACTGGATCGACGACGACTCCGCCAGGATCGTCCAGATGAAGAAGATCGAGCTCACTCTGCTCAACGAGATGGAGCAGAAGGCTCGTGAGCTGCGCAACGAGGCCGAGCAGGAAGCGATCGTCTCCGGTGCGCTGATCCTCCTCGTCCTCGGTGTATCGCTGGTCGGCGCCTTCGTCGTGGCCCGGTCCATGATCCGCTCACTGCGCCGGCTCCAGGACACCGCGACGAAGGTCGCCCAGGACCGGCTGCCCGAGCTGGTCAAGCAGCTGTCCGAGTCCGACCCGCAGGACGTCGACACCTCCGTCGAGTCGGTCGGTGTGCACTCCCGGGACGAGATCGGCCAGGTGGCCGCGGCCTTCGACGACGTGCACCGCGAGGCCGTCCGCCTCGCCGCCGAGCAGGCCCTTCTGCGGGGCAACGTCAACGCGATGTTCACCAACCTCTCGCGCCGCTCCCAGGGCCTCATCCAGCGTCAGCTGTCGCTCATCTCCGAACTGGAGTCCCGCGAGGCCGACCCGGACCAGCTGTCCTCCCTCTTCAAGCTCGACCACCTCGCGACCCGTATGCGCCGTAACGGCGAGAACCTCCTCGTCCTCGCCGGTGAGGAGCCCGGCCGCCGATGGACCCGTCCGGTCCCGCTGGTCGACGTGCTGCGCGCCGCCGCCTCCGAGGTGGAGCAGTACGAGCGCATCGAGCTTTCCTCGGTCCCGACCACCGAGGTCGCCGGCCGGGTCGTCAACGACCTCGTGCACCTGCTCGCCGAGCTGCTGGAAAACGCCACGTCGTTCTCCTCCCCGCAGACCAAGGTCAAGGTCACCGGTCACGCGCTGCCCGACGGCCGCGTCCTGATCGAGATCCACGACACCGGTATCGGCCTCTCGCCCGAGGACCTCGCGGCGATCAACGAGCGGCTCGCCGCACCTCCCACCGTGGACGTGTCGGTCTCCCGCCGCATGGGTCTGTTCGTGGTCGGCCGCCTCTCGCAGCGCCACGGCATCCGTATCCAGCTGCGTCCGTCCGACTCCGGTGGCACGACCGCGCTGGTCATGCTCCCCGTCGATGTCGCCCAGGGCGGCAAGAAGCCCGCTCCGGGCAATGCCGGCCAGGGCGGAGCCCCCACGGGCGGTCCCGCCGCCGCACAGGCCGCCGCCGGTGTGGCCGCGGCTCGCCGGGGCGGTGGCCAGGGTGCTCCCGCCGGTGGCGGGCTCCTCGGCGCCGGTGGCGCTCCGCGCGGTCAGGTCGGCTCCGGCCAGAACCCGCGGGCCGCGCTGCCCGGCCGGGACGCGAACGGTCGCCCGGGTGGACCGGGCGGAGCGCCGCGTGGACCGCAGGGTCCGGGCGCCCCGCAGCAGGGTGGCAGGCCGGCTCCGGCCGGTGCGGGCGCCGGAGGATTCGGCGGCCAGGCTCCGGGTGCTCCGCAGGGCATGCAGGCCACCGGAGGATTCGGTGACGGCCAGGGCGGGCGCCAGAACCAGGACGCCTTCGGCAACAGCACCGGACGCCAGGACGCCTTCGGCGGCTCGCGTGGCTCCGTACCCCCGCCGCGCGCGGAGGGACAGGGCGGCGGGCGCCGTCCACAGCTCCCGCCGCGTGGCGGTGCGCGTCCGGAGCTGCCCGGCGGCAACGCGCCGTCCCGTCCGAGCTGGAGCGACGAGAACGCGCAGCCTCCGGTGCCGCGTGCCTCGCTCGACACCCCGCGCGGTCACGAGGAGCCGGACTCCACCTCGCGGATGCCGCGCATCGACGACCGGCACGGCTCCGCCGCGACCTCGGAGATGCCGGCGATTCCCCGCCTCGACGACCTCCAGAACCCGGCCGCCACCTCCGAGTTCGCCCGCCCCGACTTCAACGCCCCGCGTCCGGGCGGCCCTTCGGACACCGGCCAGTTCCCGGTGCCCGGCTTCGGTGGCTCCACCGACACCAACGGCCAGCAGAACAACGGGTCGTTCGTCCGCTCGGACGTCTTCGGCACCCCGCCCGGCGGCCAGCAGAACCCCCAGAACCCGCCGAACAACGGGCAGTTCGCGCCGTCGTCGTACGACAGCGGTTCGACGGGCCAGTTCCCGTCGCCGACCGGGTACGACTCCGGGTCGACCGGCCAGTTCCCCGCGCCCCCCGGCTACGACAGCCGGGGCCCGGTGCCGGGCCGCCAGCAGGACCCGTTGTCCACCGGCCAGTTCGAGCGGCCGCAGCCGGGCGCGGGCCGTGGTCCCGCCGACTTCGGTGGCTCCCGGCAGCCGGTCCCGCCGCGCCCGCCCCAGCCGGAGGCACTGCCGCCGGCCAGCGGCCCCGGTGACGGACGTACTCCGCTGTACGACACCCTGGAGACCAACTGGTTCCACGGGCAGGGGCAGTCGCAGGCCAACGGCATCAGCAACGGCAACGGTTCGGCTCCCTCGCAGCCGTCCTCCGCGCCGACTCCCCCGCGTCCGGCGACCGCGCCGGCCTCGACCGGCTCCTGGCGCACCTCGCCGAACGACGAGCTGGTCCGACAGGCCGAGCGGGTCCGCCAGCCGGCCGCGGGTGGCGTCACGACTTCCGGCCTTCCGCGCCGGGTCCCGCGTGCGAACCTCGTACCGGGTACGGCTCAGCAGCAACAGCACCAAGGCGGTCCGGCGGTTTCGCGTGCGCCCGATGACGTGCGCGGCCGGCTGACCAACCTCCGTAGGGGCATCGCCCAGGGTCGGCAGGCCGGTACCGGCTCCGACCAGACCGGCAGCTTCCCCAGCCCCACTCACCAGCAGGAGCGATAGTTGAGCCAGATGAGCCAGGCGGCACAGAACCTCAACTGGTTGATAACCAACTTCGTGGACAACACCCCCGGGGTGTCCCACACCGTCGTCGTGTCCGCAGACGGTCTCCTTCTGGCGATGTCCGAAGGCTTCCCGCGGGACCGCGCCGACCAGCTCGCGGCCGTCGCCTCCGGGCTCACCTCGCTCACCGCGGGTGCCTCGCGCATCTTCGAGGGCGGCACGGTGGCCCAGACGGTCGTCGAGATGGAGCGGGGCTTCCTCTTCCTCATGTCCGTCTCGGACGGATCGTCGCTGGCGGTCCTCTCTCACCCCGAGTGCGACATCGGCCTTGTCGGCTACGAGATGGCGCTTTTGGTCGACCGGGCGGGCGCTGTGCTCACCCCAGACCTGCGCGCCGAACTACAGGGCAGTCTGCTCCACTGACCGCTCCGGATCGACCCGCCTCACCAAACACCGTCCGGCCGACACAAAGCCCCCACCGGCCATGTCAGACGGCACGACTGACCGACGCTGTCCCGCCCGGAGGATTCATGACCCCGCCCACCGCCTCTCATGATCCGTACGCTCATACGTACGAGGACGAGGGCGACCAGCCGCTGGTACGGCCCTACGCCATGACCGGCGGCCGGACCCGGCCGCGCTACCAGCTCGCCATCGAGGCGCTGATCAGCACGTCGGCCGACCCGGCCCAGCTGATGGGACTGCTTCCCGAGCACCAGCGCATCTGCCACCTGTGCCGTGAGGTGAAGTCGGTGGCGGAGGTGTCGGCGCTTCTCGCCATGCCGCTCGGTGTGGCGCGCATCCTCGTCGCGGACCTCGCCGAGGCCGGACTGGTCGCCATCCACCAGCCGGGCGGCGACGAGAACAACGGCGGTGCACCAGCGGTGACACTGCTCGAAAGGGTGCTCAGTGGACTTCGCAAGCTCTGACGGGGGGCGGGCCACCACCTCCGCGAAGATCGTGGTCGCGGGTGGCTTCGGCGTGGGCAAGACCACGTTCGTGGGCGCCGTCTCGGAGATCAACCCGCTGCGTACCGAGGCCGTCATGACGTCGGCCTCGGCGGGTATCGACGACCTCACGCACACCGGGGACAAGACCACCACCACGGTGGCCATGGACTTCGGCCGTATCACCCTGGACCAGGACCTGATCCTGTACCTCTTCG
>NZ_JAVFVX010000600.1:0-251 GCF_033441795.1 Streptomyces sp. ADMS
GAGAAGCCGTTGTGGTCCTGGCGCCACACGTGCGAGGTGAGCAGGTAGTTGAGGGAGGCGATGGGCGCACGCCACGGCAACTCCCGGGATGTCCGCAGCCACTTGATGTGCTGGTTGACCATGGAGTCGACGATGTGGACGAACGCCTCGTAGCAGGAGAACATCCCGTGTCGGCCGGTCAGCAGGTAGCCCTCCAGCCAGCCCTGGCAGGTGTGCTCCGACAGGATCTCCATCACCCGGCCGTGATGCTC
>NZ_JAVFVX010000601.1:0-249 GCF_033441795.1 Streptomyces sp. ADMS
GAGGCCTTCGAGTGATCACGTATCTGGTGGACACCTCGGCTCTGTGGCACCTGTTTCGCACCCCAGGCGCGTTGCGTCCCTGGGAGGGACACATTGCCGCCGGGGTGTTCCACCTCTGCGAGCCGACACGTGCCGAATTTCTCTACTCGGCAACCAGCCCGTCCCACCGGGACGAACTCGCAGAGGAACTGGACGCGCTCTGCTTGCTCTCTCCGGTTCCGAAGAACGCCTGGCGTTGGGTCGACACCG
>NZ_JAVFVX010000602.1:0-249 GCF_033441795.1 Streptomyces sp. ADMS
CGGTGTCGACCCAACGCCAGGCGTTCTTCGGAACCGGAGAGAGCAAGCAGAGCGCATCCAGTTCCTCTGCGAGGTCATCCCGATGGGACGGGCTGGTTGCCGAGTAGAGAAACTCGGCACGTGTCGGCTCGCAAAGGTGGAACACCCCGGCGGCAATATGCCCCTCCCAGGGACGCAACGCACCTGGGGTGCGGAACAGGTGCCACAGAGCCGAGGTGTCCACCAGATACGTGATCACTCGAAGGCCTC
>NZ_JAVFVX010000603.1:0-247 GCF_033441795.1 Streptomyces sp. ADMS
TCCCGCCCGAACGCGCGAGCGCGGTGGCCACCAAACCGGAGCTGGCCCGGCGGATGCTGGAGCGCGCGCTGGCCGCCTCGGTGCCGTTCACCTACTTCCTGGCCGACGAGGCATACGGACAGTGCCGGGCGCTGCGCGCCTGGCTGGAGGAACGCCAGGTCCGCTACGTCCTCGCCATCCCGAAGGACGAGGTGCTGCCGCTGCCCGACGGGCGCACCCGGCAGGCCCGCGAGCTGTGGGCGCTGGT
>NZ_JAVFVX010000604.1:0-247 GCF_033441795.1 Streptomyces sp. ADMS
GGTTGATCTGCACCTCGATGCGCTTGCGGCTGGTGGCCACGTCTGCCACACCACGTCGTACCTTCTGCAGCATTTCCTGCTGCTGGGCATAGGAGTAGTCCAGGACCTCGCGCGGGTCCTCGGCCCGGTCCAGGGCCTTGTTCGCCTTGGTCCGGAACAGGGTGGCTATGCGGTGGGCGATGCTGGTCATAGCGGCCTGCCTCCTCTCGACGGCGGGTGAGGAATCAGCCAGGCCATGCCACGTGTA
>NZ_JAVFVX010000605.1:0-247 GCF_033441795.1 Streptomyces sp. ADMS
CCAGCGCGGTGTCGTCGCCCGAGCCACCGAGCCGGGAGAGGTCGATCGACAGCATCGAAGTGGTCGGGTCGAAGGCAACGGTCGAGGGCGCGTCGAACATGCCGCTCAAGTCGCCGTGCACCAGACGGCGCAGGGCATGCGCGAGGTCTTGCGCGGCGGGCCCCATGCGCCCGGCCTGGTCGCCGAGGGCCCGGTCGAGGCGCTCGGGCGAGCCGAGGGTGTGCGCGATCTCGCCGAGCAGCGGCAC
>NZ_JAVFVX010000606.1:0-247 GCF_033441795.1 Streptomyces sp. ADMS
CCAGCGCGGTGTCGTCGCCCGAGCCACCGAGCCGGGAGAGGTCGATCGACAGCATTGGGGTGGTCGGGTCGAAGGCCACGGTCGAGGGCGCGTCGAACATGCCGCTCAAGTCGCCGTGGACCAGACGGCGCAGGGCATGCGCGAGGTCTTGCGCGGCGGGCCCCATGTGCCCGGCCTGGTCGCCGAGGGCCTGGTCGAGGCGCTCGGGCGAGCCGAGGGTGTGCGCGATCTCGCCGAGCAGCGGCAC
>NZ_JAVFVX010000607.1:0-243 GCF_033441795.1 Streptomyces sp. ADMS
CGGTGGACGAGTCGAACGGCTCCGACTTCTGGTCCACCGCCGCATCGAACACTCTTGGTGCGCTGTTCCTGGCCGCCGCCAGCCACCAGCGCCCGATCACGGACGTTCTCGCGTGGCTCGCCTCCCCTGCTGACCGCACTCCGGTAGACCTGCTCACCGATGCCGGCCACGACGCGGTCGCCGCCCAGCTCCAGGGCACCGTCAGCGGGGCCACGGAAACCCGTGACGGCATCTACGAGACCG
>NZ_JAVFVX010000608.1:0-243 GCF_033441795.1 Streptomyces sp. ADMS
CGGTGGACGAGTCGAACGGCTCCGACTTCTGGTCCACCGCCGCATCGAACACTCTCGGTGCGCTGTTCCTGGCCGCAGCCAGCCATCGGCGCCCGATCACCGATGTCCTGGCCTGGCTCGCCTCCCCTGCTGACCGCACTCCGGTGGACCTGCTCACCGACGCCGGCCACGACGCGGTCGCCGCCCAACTCCAGGGCACCGTCAGCGGGGCCACGGAAACCCGTGACGGCATCTACGAGACCG
>NZ_JAVFVX010000609.1:0-242 GCF_033441795.1 Streptomyces sp. ADMS
TTCAGCATCTGCAGGCTCGACGTGCTGAGCCCGTTGGCGCGCAGGGCGACCCTGCGCACTTCCCGGTCGCGCATCGCCGCGACCACCTGAATCTCGGCACGCGTCCGCTCGGCTACCTCCTCGTCGAAGAAGTAGCCGGGAGGCACGCCGAAGAAGCCGGCCAGCGCCCGGATGGTCTGCATCTTCGGGTTCGTGTTGGTCCCGGTGCGGAGCTGCTGGATGGCGCTTGCCGAGATGGCTAC
>NZ_JAVFVX010000060.1:0-51317 GCF_033441795.1 Streptomyces sp. ADMS
CCAGACCGCATGGATCAACGACCCGGCCAAGCGCCGGGAACCCGCACCACAAACCGCATAGCGTCACGACCGTCTCACTGGACTTGAGATCTTCCGCCGTACGGGGCGGAGATGAGCATTCCTTCGTTCGCCGCTATGAGCGCTCACAAGGTGCACACCGCCGCCAAGGCTCGGGAAGAGCTACTGATCGCAGTATTTGAGCGCGGCTCAGATCCTGAGCGCGTACGGAGAGCATACGAACGGGCCAGGGAGCTACACCCGCAGTGGACACGCCAGCCGAGTGAGGAGGGCACGCCAGCCTGAGTTCTCTCGTGTAGATCGCTGTGGCCCGCGACACCACGCGTCCCGTCTACCTGACCTCATGAGGAGTCTGGCGCGGGAGCAATTGTGGTCCACGTCTGGTCCACACGCACTGATCAACAACGCGACAGAGCCGCGCCAAGGTGAGACAGTCCCATGCAGAAGGGGTGCCCCTCAGCGGGAGACACCCCTTCCGACCTGCACACTCTTCGACCTGGCGGTGGGTGTGGGATTTGAACCCACGGTGACTCGCGCCACGACGGTTTTCAAGACCGTTCCCTTAGGCCGCTCGGGCAACCCACCTGTACCGGCCGTGATCAGCACGGCGCGGGACAAGAGTAACGGGTCCCCACGCGCGCGTGGAGGTCAGCTGTCGCCCTCGCGGGAGCCCAGGGTCAGTTCGACCGTCTTCGACTTGCCGTCGCGTTCGTAGGTGATCTGGACCTTGTCGCCGGGCTTGTGGGTCCAGATCTCACCGATCAGGGTCGGACCGCTGTCGATCACGTGGTCGTCGAGCTTGGTGATGACATCGCCGGGCTTCAGGCCCGCCGCGGCCGCCGGGCCGCCCGCCTCCACAGGCTCCGGGGAGTCGTCGGACTTCTGGCTGATCTGCGCGCCGCCCGCGCCCTCGGTCAGGGTGACCGAGGCGCCGATCTTCGCGTAGACCGGCTGGCCGGTCTTGATCAGCTGCTGGGCGACGTATTTGGCCTGGTTGATCGGGATGGCGAAGCCCAGGCCGATCGAGCCGGCCTGGCCGGTGCCCAGGCCGCCGCCGCTGGACGACTGGATCGCCGAGTTGATGCCGATGACGTTGCCCGACGCGTCGAGCAGTGGGCCGCCGGAGTTGCCCGGGTTGATGGACGCGTCCGTCTGCAGGGCGCTCATGTACGACGCCTTGCTGGAGGAGCTGCCGTCGCTGGAGGCCACCGGGCGGTTCTTGGCGCTGATGATGCCCGTGGTCACCGTGTTGGAGAGGCCGAAGGGGGCGCCGATCGCGATCGTCGAGTCGCCGACGGCCACCTTGTCGGAGTCGCCGAGGGTGAGCGGCTGGAGGTCCGACGGGGCGTTCTTGAGTTTGATGACCGCCACGTCGTAGCCCTGCGCGTGGCCGACGATCTCGGCGTCGTACTTCTTGCCGTCCGGGAAGGTGGCCGTCACCTTGCCGCCGTCGACCGCGTCCGCGACGACGTGGTTGTTGGTGACGATGTGGCCCTGGGTGTCGAAGACGAAGCCCGTGCCGGTGCCGCCCTCGCCGCTGGAGCCCTCGGCCTCGATGGTGACCGTGCTCGGCAGCGCCTTGGCGGCCACCCCCGCGACCGTGCCCGCGTCGCGCTTCAGGTCGCCGCCGCTCTGCTGCGCGGCGGAGACCGTCGTCGACGTGGTGGAGTCGTTGTCCTTGGCCAGGGTGTAGCCGAGGCCGCCGCCCAGTCCGCCCGCCACCAGTGCGGCCACCAGAACCGCGGCGAACAGCCCGCCGCGCCCGGACTTCGGCTTGGGCTGCTGGTCGTACGTGGCGCCCCAGGGCGCGCCGGTGTCGCCGCCGCCCTCGCCGTCCATGTACGCCGGTGCGGCCGGCGGCTGGGGCGGCGGCCAGGCGGCCGCTTCGGGGCCCGGGCCGGCGCTCTGGGCCGCGTCGGGCGCTCCCCCCGACGCGTACGCCGGTGCCTGGCCGGCTTGTGCCGGCTCCGGTGCGCCCGGCGGCACCGGCGGGAGCGGGGTTGTCGGTGCCTCGGGCGCGGTGGCCTGCGGGGAGGCAGCAGGAGATTCCACCGGCACGGGAGGTGCGGACGGGGCCGGGGGTACCGCAGTGCCCTCGTTCTCGGTGCTCACAGCTCTTTCTCCTCGATCCACGGCTGTCCTTGTCGGTCGCACTCGGTCACGTCCGATCAGATGTCGGGTACCCGATTACACGGATACACGTCCGGTACGTGATTCAGCTGTGCGTGTCCTTTTGTATGCCGTCAGCTTTTCCCACGGGCCGTCAGGGCACCATAAGCGGTGCCTGTGGGTCCGGAGCCACCCTTTATATCTGACAAATAACACAAACGGGAGCATCTGTTACGCACACCGGGTGCCCGCGACGTCACACCCACCCTCCGACGGTGACACCATGACGCGGTGACCCACGCACGACAACACCCGATCCAGGTCGTCGCCCACCGTGGAGCGTCGGACGAGGCCCCCGAGCACACGCTGGCCGCCTACAAGAAGGCGATCGAGGCCGGCGCCGACGCCCTGGAGTGCGATGTGCGGCTGACCGCGGACGGCCATCTCGTCTGCGTCCACGACCGCCGCGTCAACCGTACGTCCAACGGCCGCGGCGCGGTCTCCGCCCTGGAGCTCGCCGACCTCGCCGCCCTGGACTTCGGGTCCTGGAAGAACGTCGACGAGGCCCCCGACTGGGAGCACCGCCCGGAGGACCGCGAGGACACCTCCGTACTCACCCTGGAGCGGCTGCTCGAACTCGTCGCCGACACCGGGCGGCGGGTGGAACTGGCCATCGAGACCAAGCACCCCACGCGGTGGGCGGGCCAGGTCGAGGAGCGGCTGCTGTTCCTGCTCAAACGGTTCGGCCTGGATGCCCCGGAGTCCCCGGCCGGGTCACAGGTACGGGTCATGAGTTTCTCGGCGCGCTCGCTGCAGCGCGTCCGGGCCGCCTCGCCGACGCTGCCGACGGTCTATCTGAACCAGTTCCTCTCACCCCGGCTGCGCGACGGAAGGCTGCCCGTGGGGGTCCGGATCGCGGGCCCCTCGATCCGGATCGTCCGGAGCCACCCGGCGTACGTCGAGCGGCTGAAACGCGCCGGTCACCAGGTGCACGTCTGGACCGTGAACGAGCCCGAGGACGTGAGTCTCTGCGTCGGCCTGGGCATCGACGCCATCATCACCAACCGCCCGGGAGCCGTCCTGCGCCAACTGGGCCGCTGACCAGCCGCGCCCCACGGCTCCGGAACGCCCCGGCCACGAGCGAACTCTTACCCGACTCCGACCCCGGTTCACGCCCGGCCCCTTGACCTGGCGGTCCGCGTGAGGAAACCTCCACCTTCGGCCATACCGTCGAAATCCGGCCACTCGATTACAGGGAGTGCACCGGCGCGTTCGTTCCGTATTCGATCATTGCGAGTGCGTCACCGAAGGCGGAGGGGACGGTTTCCGGTACAGGCCAAAGGGGCATTCACACCGTGGCGTGGGGCAAAGGAGGTCTCGGGGGTGGCGTTGGTGGTGGCACAGGAGGTGCCCACGTCGTCGAGCATGGCCGTTCCCCATGGCCCTGCGGGCGTGGGGAAAGCGAGACATCGGATGCGCGATCAGTTGCGCACGGGCGGTGTGGCGGAATCGGTCATCGACGACGCGGTGCTGATCCTGTCCGAACTCTTGAGCAACGCGTGCAAACACGGTCGGCCACTGGGCGAGGCCCTGGCCGGGGACGGCGACGTCCGGGCCGCGTGGCGCGTGGACTCGGGCGGCAGACTCACCGTGGAGGTGACGGACGGCGGCGGCCCGACCCGCCCGGTTCCGGCGACCCCCTCGGTCACGGCGCACGGCGGTCGCGGGCTGAACATCATCACGGCGCTGGCCAACGACTGGGGTGTCCGGGACGACACGCGCGGCGAGGTCACCGTGTGGGTCGTCGTCAACGACGACGTCCACGACCCGGACGCGGGCCACCGGCGTACCGACTTCGCCACCCGCATCACGGCCCGCTCCATGTCCGCGATACCCGAGCTGGACTTCGCGGACGCGTTCGACGACATGGACTGACGGAACCTGGCGGATCCACCGACAGAACCCGGCAGATCCGGTGGCGACCGTTGTCCACAGGGTCCCGTCGGCCGTCGTACGAGCGGCTAGGCTCGCGCCAGTACGAGACGAGCCGTAACCGGGAGACACCCACGATGGCCAAGAAGCGACCCCAGACGAAGGCCTCGCGGCCTCAGCTGTCCGACGGAGAGATCCCTGTTGTCGGCGCGCGCGAGCCCTGCCCCTGCAACAGCGGCCGGCGCTACAAGGCCTGTCACGGCCGGGCCGCCGCGCACGCGGTGACCGAACTGGTGCACCGGCCCTTCGAGGGCCTGCCCGGAGAGGGCGACTGGGTGGCCCTGCGCGAGCTGGTCCCCGCCGCCACTGCGGAGCTGCACCTGAAGGACGGCCTCCCCGAGGGCGTTCCCTCGGTCACACTCGCGACGGTCCTGCCGATGGCCTGGCCGGCCCTGCGTCGCGACGACGGCTCGGTTCTGCTCGGCCTGCAGAACGACACGGCGTCGGGCGACATCAGCCGCGACCTCGCCGACACCCTCCAGCGCGCGCTCACCTCCGCGCCCGGTACACCCGTCCAGGGCCGCCGTGCCCCGGCCGAGGGTCCGCGACTGCAGGACCTGCTCGACCTCGAAGACGCGTTCGAGCCAGTTGTGCACACGGGCTTCGAGTTCTGGGTTCCGGACGCACAGAACGCGACGGCGGACGTCACCGCCTCCCTGGAGCGGGCGAACGACGCCGCCATCCCGACCGTGAAGCTGACGGGCGTCGACGCCGCGTACTGGTGCGAGACCCCGGACAAGAACCACCTGCGCTGGGTGATGCCGCACGGCGAGGAGCAGCTGCTCGACGCCCTCGCCCGGCTGCACGCGGCCGGGCAGTCCAGCCTGGGCGAGGGCACCCGCCTGGTGGGTTCCTTCCGCGCGCACGGCCTCACCGTCCCCGTCTGGGACCTGCCGACCGGCGTCACCGCGGAGGACATCGAGAAGCCGGCCGCCGAGTTCGCCGAGCGTCTCGCCACGGCTCTGGCCGCGGACGCGCCGCTCACCCCGGAAGAGCGCCGCGCCCGCGGCGGCCTGACCAACCGACAGGTGACACTCAGCTGACGCACAGGCGGACCCACTGACTCCGGCCCGGGTGACTCCGGTCACAACTCCCCGTGAGAACAGCGGAATCGGTGTCCGAATAGCCGAGATCGAATTTGCGAACAGCCGATCTCTTGTTAGCGTTGCAGTAGCCCGGTTGCTGGTGCATCCCCCGTCGCCAGCAACCGGGTCTTTCTGTGCCCGGATCCCGTGCGGATCAATGCCGTACGTCAACTCCCGTCAGACACCCCGGAGTTGCTCCCCGAACGCAGCAACAGCGGCCCCTGGCCGCCTGCTCCCGCGAACTCCGCGACCGCCGTGTACGCCCCCGGCTCGCCCGCAGTGCGTTCCCTGGGCGTCTCGCACACCCCCGGCTCGTCCTCCGCGCCCACCCCGCACCGCAGTTGCACGGTGCGGGCGTCGGGCCCCATGAGGCTCAGTACGGACGTGAGTCCGCGGCCGGTCGCGTTGCGGTAGTAGGTGCGCGCCCACGTCTCCTCCCCCTGGGACAGGACACAGGTCTGCGCCTCGATGCCCTCGGGGGAGGTGAGTTCGGGACCGCAGCGGGCGGCCGTGGCAAGCCCCAGACCCAGCAGCGGGGAACCGGTGGGATCGGCGGCCTCTCCCGCCTTGCCGTCCCCGGGGACCTCCTGGCGACCCGCCCCGGCGGCGCTCCCGGGGCCGGCATCGGGGGTCAGGGAGAGGAGGGCATCGCGGTCCGCGTCGCCCACGGGCCCCGCGGACGCCACGGCCAGCGGAAGCGCGACCGTGAGCGCCACGACGCCCGAGAGCGCGAGCAGACGGAGGTTCATGAAGGTGAAGATAACGACAGGGGCCGGGCGCCCGGTTGCCCGCGCGCCCGACACCCCTACAACTCGGGCGCGCTCACACCCGTACGAGTGAGAGCCTCGACCACGGCGTCCACCACGGCCTCGACATCGGGCACCCAGGGTGAGGACGAGCCGGGCAGCGGTGCGCGCTCCCAGCGGATCTGGCCCTGCCCGGTCTCGGACGGGGGCAGGGCGATGTAACCGCCCTCGCTGTGGAAGCGGAGCGAGCCGGGCACGAAGTCCTTCGCGTACAGCAGTTCGCCCAACTGTTCCATCGTGTACGGCTTCACGAGCAGCGACCAGCGGGTGGGCGCCGCGACGACCGGGCCCAGACGCATGCCCTTGCGGTCCAGCGCGTCGAGGGCGCGGGCCGCGGCCGGGGCCGGCAGGCTGACCGCGCACGGTGCCTCGCCACCGGTGGCGAGGATGATGGGGGCTGTCGGCCGGTTGGTCCACCACCAGCGCACCATGCGCTCGTCGGTGGTGGCCGCGAGCAGACCGGGGTCGAACGGGTGGGCACCGGGGACCGTGCACTCGGGATCGGGGCAGCCGCAGCGGGCGCGCCCCTGTGGATCCGGTGCCACACCCGGGAGTACGGGCCACTGCCATCCGGTCGCGAACGTCAGAGCCGCGCCGAGTACTTCAGGCTTCCCGCCGTCACGCCGGGACAGGAGCCTGCGTCGCCTTCCGAGCCTTCCGAGGATCTCGCGCATGAGCGCTCGTTCCTTTCCGTTGCACGCCTGGCAACACCGTGGGCCACATCACACCATGTGTCGATCACTTCGCTGTGCGTACCTTTTGCGCATCACGCCCCTGGGAGAGGCAGGGGGCAGCCCCCTTGTGCGCCGAGCGCCGAGCGTTGGCTACGTCCGCGTCCATACTGCGTTCATCAAAAGCATGGGCATGGCGCGGGGTGGCGGAGTCTGGCGTTTTGCGTCCCGCGTACTTCTCTCCGCCTCCGCCAAGGGAGGATGGGGCACGGCCGTCGGTGGTTAAGACGCCCGGGTCCGTCGCCAGGTTCCGGGCGGTTCCACAACCACCCCTGGCCCTACCGAGTACGTACCCATCAAGACCGCTGTGACGCTCTGTCGAACCAGGCCAGTCGACCGCAATAACCCGCTACCCGAGTCAGTTTTAGGCCAACTTTGCTTTTTCGCAAGGGGACCAGGTGAACTCACGGACACCAGGAATCCCGGCAGGACAATGCTGGACATCCCCTCACGAGTGCGTGTACATGTGGAGACACTGCTAGCGGCGCAGAATCACATGGGGGTTTGCGATGCTATTGAGCAATAGGCGCCGGTCGGAAGGTCGGACGCCATGAACGCCCCTCACCTCCCGAAAGTGGCTGGAATCGATTCAACGGTTCCCTCACCCGCCCACACTGTCGCGCCCGCGCCCGTAGTCCCGGAGACCCCTGCGGACACACCCGCGCTGACCTGCCCGAACGGCCCCGGCATCCTCCTTCAGGACCGCCTCGCCGGCTGGGTGTCCGACCTCACAACGCTCCACGAACTCACCGAACGACTGGCACGCACGGCGACACTCGCCGACGCACTCCAGGAACTGCTGCGCGCCGGAGCCACCCTCGTGGGCGCCGGGCGCGGTCTGGTCGTCCTGGAACCCGATGACGGACTCGGCCCCGACACCACCCTTGGCCTGGGGCTGGCCCGCGCCGACCTCGGGCACATCGAGACCGTCCCGCGCGGCGCGATGCCGTACGGGACGTTCCTCGACACGGCGGCGGGGCTGCCCGGCGGCGAGAGCGAAATCACACACCCGGACCTTTTCGCCGAGGACGGTCTCGACCCCTGTCACCGCGAGGTGGCCGCCCGCCTCGGCTACGCGGCGAGCTACTCGCTCCCCCTGTCCACCGAGTCCGCGGGCCGCCTCGGCGCTGCGGTCTGGCTGTACGACGAGCCCGCGGAGCCGGTCGAACGGCAGCGCCACCTCGCCGGCCTGTACGCGCGGTACGCGACCGAGCACCTGGCCCTGCTGGTAGAGGTGGAGCGCACGCGCGCGTGCGTGCGGACGATGTCCGAGGAGCTGCTGCCCGCCCGGCTGCCCCGGGTGGCCGGCGTCCAGCTCGCCGCCCGGCACCGCACCGGCCCGCGCGGCGGCGGCGACTGGTACGACGCGCTGCCGCTCCCGGACGCGGCTCTCGGCCTGGCCGTGGGCGCGGTGACCGGCTCGGGGCCCAGCGCGATCGCCGCGATGGGCCGTCTGCGGGCTTCCCTGCGCGCGTACGCCGTGATGGAGGGCGAGGACCCGGTGGCCGTCCTCTCCGACCTGGAGCTGCTTCTGCGGCTCACCGAGCCCGCCCGCTGCGCCACCGCCCTGTTCGCGTACTGCGAGCCCGCGCTGCGCAAGGTCACGCTGGCCGGTGCCGGGCACTGCCCGCCCCTGGTGATCGGCGAGCGGCGCACGGAGTTCGTGGAGACCACCGTGTCGGCCCCGCTCGGGATGCTGGCCTGCTGGGAGGCGCCCGGTGTGGAGTTCCGGACCGAGCCCGGAGAGACGGTTCTGCTCTACACCGACGGGCTGCTGCACCGTACCGGTGAGCCCGTGGACCGGGCCTTCTCCCGGCTGCACGCGGCGGCGGCGAGCGTGCCCAAGGCGCTGCGTGACGAGCCGGGCGCGGTCGCGGACCATGTTTTGCGGTGCATGCTGCCGGACGAGGCGGACGCGTCGGACGGCCGGGAGGACGTCGTCCTGCTGGCGGCGCGGTTCGAGTGAGCGGCCGGACGCCTCTCATACCCCCTGGGCCCTGTCCTGTACGACCGTACGATGGACGGGGTCCAGTGCCGTATCTAGGAGGATGACCGTGGCGGACGAGCTCAATCCGGCGACCCCGGAGACTGAGACCGAGCCCGAAGAGCCCATCAAGCAGCGGAAGAACGGCCTGTACCCGGGCGTGTCCGACGAGCTTGCCGAAAGCATGAAGTCCGGCTGGGCCGACACGGAGCTGACGGGCCTTGAGCCCATCGTGCAGGCAGAGCACACCGCCGCCCGCCGCGCCGCGCTCTCCGCGCGCTTCCCCGGCGAGCGTCTGGTGATCCCGGCAGGCAATCTGAAGACGCGCTCGAACGACACGGAGTACCCCTTCCGGGCCTCGGTCGAGTACGCGTACCTGACCGGCAACCAGACCGAGGACGGCGTTCTCGTCCTGGAGCCGACGGCCGACGGTCACCGGGCGACGATCTATCTCCTCCCGCGCTCCGACCGCGAGAACGGCGAGTTCTGGCTCTCCGGCCAGGGTGAGCTGTGGGTCGGCCGTCGGCACTCGCTCACCGAGGCCGAACAGCTGTACGGCATTCCGGCCTCGGACGTGCGCGAGCTGGCCGGCATGCTGGCGGAGGCCACCGGGCCGGTGCGGGTCGTACGCGGGTTCGACGCCGGTATCGAGGCCGCGCTGACCGACAAGGTCACCGCCGAGCGCGACGAGGAACTGCGGGGCTTCCTGTCCGAGGCGCGGCTGGTCAAGGACGAGTTCGAGATCGGTGAGCTGCAGAAGGCCGTCGACTCGACGGTGCGTGGGTTCGAGGACGTCGTGAAGGTCCTCGACAAGGCCGAGGCGACCTCCGAGCGGTACATCGAGGGCACCTTCTTCCTCCGCGCGCGGGTCGAGGGCAACGACGTCGGCTACGGCTCCATCTGCGCCGCCGGTCCGCACGCCTGCACGCTGCACTGGGTGCGCAACGACGGGGCCGTGCGCTCCGGTGAACTGCTGCTGCTGGACGCGGGCGTCGAGACGCACACGTACTACACGGCCGACGTCACGCGGACGCTGCCGATCAACGGTACGTACACCGAGATCCAGAAGAAGATCTACGACGCGGTGTACGACGCCCAGGAGGCCGGTATCGCGGCCGTGCGGCCCGGGGGCAAGTACCGGGACTTCCACGATGCGGCGCAGCGGGTGCTGGCGGAGCGGATCGTGGAGTGGGGGCTTGTCGAGGGGCCCGTGGAGCGGGTGCTGGAGCTTGGGTTGCAGCGGCGGTGGACGCTGCACGGCACCGGGCACATGCTCGGCATGGACGTTCACGACTGTGCGGCGGCTCGGGTCGAGTCGTATGTCGACGGGACGCTGGAGCCGGGGATGGTGCTGACGGTCGAGCCCGGCTTGTACTTCCAGGCCGACGATCTGACCGTGCCTGTGGAGTACCGGGGTATCGGGGTGCGGATCGAGGACGACATTCTGGTGACGGGGAGTGGGAACCGGAATCTGTCGGCCGGACTGCCTCGCCGGTCTGATGAGGTCGAGGCGTGGATGGCTTCTTTGAAGAGCTGATCTTTCGGCCACGCTTTGTTCGCGGCTGAGCACGCCCACACGGCGGTAGCCGCACATTCGACACGACCCCGCGCCCCTACCGGCATCGGGGTGGACCCGCATCTGGAAGTTGTCGCCCCTGAAGGGCGTCACGTGGGGCCCGGCATGCCCTGCGTGACGCCACCGGCGGGCTCGCACTGCACGCAGGGACGCGCGCCGCGTATCCCGGCGTGTTCGTGCTGGACGCGGTGAGTCTCCTGGTGTGCGCGGGGCTGCCGCCGCGGCGGCGGCTGCCTCGGTGGCGCCCGTCTCCGTGACGAAGTCCCGCACGGGCTCGGTGTGCTGCGCGACCGGCCGTACGTCGTCGTGCCCCTGCTCAACACCGTGCTGTCGCTGCGCATGCCGTTGCTCAGCCTCGGCATCCCGCTGTGGATCACCAAGTGGATCACCGAGCGGACCGGTGCTCCGGCCTGAGTCGTCTCCGCACTGTTCGTTCTCGACACCGAGGCCGTGGTGGTGTTCCAGGTGCGGATGGCGCCCGGGTGACGGGGCTCGCGCCGGCCATGCGCGCGGTACGGCGGTCCGGGTGCGTGATGCTCTCCGCGTGCGCGGTGTTCGCCCTGTCCGCCGGGGTGAGCCCCTGGGTGGCCGCCGGGTTCCAGGTGGTCGGCGCGGTGCTTCAGGTCGGCGCCGAGACGAGGCAGCCGGCGGGGGTCGGGCAGCGGTCGTTCGAACCGGCGCCGGCCGACCGGGTCGGCGAATACCAGGACTTCTTCCGCGCCGGCGTCGCCGTGGCCCGTACCGCGGGTCCCCTCGTCCTCACCGCGCTGCTCGTCGGCGGGGGCACGCTGCTGGCCTCGTACGCGATGGGGCCGGCGGCACGGAAGGCCGCCGCCGGCCCGGTGGACGCGGGGCTCAGGCCGCCCGTGTCAGTGAGCCGACCGGCAGGGAGTCCAGGAACAGGGCGCCCGCGAAGAGGCCGGCGCTGCCCCGTGGGCTCCACGCGCGCGCGTGCAGGTCTGTGTCGAAGGCGGCCAGTGCCGTGGCGCCCGCCTCCGTGGAACTGCCGCCCGCTTCCAGCACTCCGCGAGCACCCGCCTGGACGTGGCGCAGGCCGTGCGGGCCCGCCGTGTACAGCAACTCGGTGTCCTGGAGCGTCGACATGACGGTCAGAAGGGCGTCGAGGCGGGCTTCCGCCTCTGTCGCACCGTTCGAGCGGGCTGTGGCAAGGGCGTCCAACGCCCGCCGTACGTGCGGGAATCCGGCCCTCGCCTCGCCCCGGGCGCCCGCCGCGCCGTACTTCGCCGACACCGAGGAACCCCGGGAGGGTCTGCGCGGGGCGCGCTTGTCGGGGTGGGAGGCGATGCGCTTGGCGACCGCCGCTACGTCGCGCGCCTTGGCCCGGGGATCCAGGGCGGCCGCCGCGACCAGCAGACCGAGCGCCCACAGGGCGCCACGATGGCCGCCGCCCGCGAGCGCCACCGAGTGCTCGGTGGACCGGCCGATCGCTCCCAGTTCCGTACGGAGCACGGGCGTCGGTTCGCCGGTGCGGCGGGCTGCGGCGGCCATCGCCGTGAGGCCGGGCGCGAGCGCCTTGGCCGACCAGCGCAGGGCAAGTTGGTCCTTGCGCGTGGCACGGGCGTCGAGATCGCGCGGGTCGGGCAGGCCCGGCTTGGGAGCCAGGGCCAGCTGCCCGGTCAGCGCTTCCACGGCGGCCAGCGCCAGCGCCTCGTCCTCACGGCTGCTCATGGCGGCAGCCTACGAGGAGGCCGACGAGGACGCGGAGGCGCTGTCGGTCGGGGCGTCCGCCGGCGGTTCACCGCTGGGGGGCGTACCGCCACCCCCGCTGCCCGCGCCGGTGTTCTCGGCGTCCGGGTCGATGCCCAGGGTGATGAAGCCCCGGTAGCCCTTGGACACGTCCTTCTTGTGGACCGGCTTCAGGGTGAGCAGACCGCTGGAGGCGCCGCCACCGTCGTACACCATGTCGTTGTCGAGGGTGGTGTAACTGCCGGAGTGCTGGGAGTAGGGCTCCAGGGTGAAGATCTCCTGGGCCGCGTCGTCGGGGAAGAACAGCTGGCCGGTGTAGTTGACCTTGCCGCCCTCGTAGGTGCCGTCCTCCTTCTGGCCGCCGGTGTGCACCTTGAGGTGGATGTGGCAGGTGCGCGGGGTGTACCAGCCGGGGAAGATCGTCTCGAACTTGACGACCCCGTTGGCGTTGGCGATCTGGTAACCGCGCAGATAGGTGTTGTCGTTGGCGGTGGAGCCGTCCTCGCTCTCGGCGGGGGCCGAGCCGCCGGGGTTGGCGGTGGTGTAGCCGGAGTAGTAGCCCCATGCGTCGCAGTGCCAGATCTCCACGGCCGCGCCGGCGACCGGGGCGCAGGACTCGGTGGTGTCCTGGACGGTGATGCGCAGGGTCAGCGGGACACCGGACTTGCCCTCGGTGATGTCCTTTCTCACCAGCGCGTTGTCGAGGTAGTACGGCCCCTCCGTCACGCTCGACATGAGCACACAGGTGCCGCTGCTCTCGCTCGCGGTGGCGGATGCGGATGCGGTGGCGTCGGTCGTGGCCGTGGTCGTCGCCTCGTCCGCGAAGGCCGACTGGTAGCCCGCGACCGCGAGCCCGCCGGCGGCGACCGTGCCCCCGGTCACCACGAGAGCGCGGCGCCGGCTGATCGATGTGTCCTTGTGGTTTCCCGTCATGACCAGGAAGTTAGGGATGCCGTCCGTCAGGAACATGGGTGCGGGCTGAGAGCCGCCTGTGAAGCGTGAGAAACCTGAAGTGACCGGGCGTCACACCGCCATCGGAAGCGCGTCCTTGCGCCACTTGAGGACTGCAGAGCACTTCGACGCTCCCATCGCACCCGCTCCGGGGGAACCTCGGGTGCGCGGTCCGGATCGGCCGGCCTTGGGCGCTGGTGTCGCCGGGAGCGGCGAGGCTGAAGCCGATCACGTCGCGGGGCTGCGGGCCGATCCGCGTCCGGATGCCGAGGGAGGTGAGGACCCACTCGGGCCCGACGAGCCTGGCCGCCGCGCCGGCGGCCCCCGAGGGTGCCCCGGCCGAGGCAGAAACCCCAGGCGTGTGCCCTATCTGTGCCCTGCCTGTGCCCTGCGTTCGCTCCGGCCGCCTGAGACAGGCCCCGAGAGCGCGGCTCAAGTAGCCGAACGCCCGCTCAACCGCAGCCTGTTCGGGCAGGTCAGCTCCCCACGCCTCACATCTGCGTCCTGGTCAGGACACCTGCAGCAGGGAGTCCTCTCTCCACTTGAGGATCTTGTCGAAGCTGACCACCGCACCACCCAGACCCGGCTTGTTGCCGATACTGACGTGATCGGCGAGTTCCTCGATCAGGGACAGACCGCGGCCGTGCTCCGCGTCGTGCGGTACGGCGGCCGCGGGTACCGGACGGCGCGAGGCCTCCGGGACCGCCTGACCCCCTCGATCTCCCTGAACCTCCTGGGCCCCTGGGGCTGCCGGGAAGCCGGGGCCGAAGTCGGCGACCTCGATGCGGCACTTCTCGCCGTCGAGGTACGCGGTGACGTGATAGGCCCCCCGGGAGTCGCCGTGCGCGGTGTTCCCGCCGTGCTCGACGGCGTTCGCGCAGGCCTCGCTGAGCGCGACGGAGAGGTCGTAGGAGATGTCCGGGTCGACGCCCGCCGTCTCCATGGTGCCCAGCAGCAGGCGTCTGGCGAGCGGAACGCTCGCAGCCTCGCGCCGCAGATGGAGTGACCACCAGATGCTCATGCTCCAGCCTCCAGGCCGCGGCTCGACATACCTGTACGTATTGCCACGAGCGGCGGTGTGTAAGCACGCGGTTGACGTGATGCCGCCCATACGGGGGATGTACCGGTGGATGCAATCGGTGTATGCAGGACATCGGACAGCAGAAGCGATCTTCCGTTCTTACCCCGCCGTAAGTACTGTTACCCGGCCGTACTCACCTTGTGGACCTGCCGTATGGGCGTCCTGGGGCCAGTGCGATGATGAGCCCGCCATGACTGCCCGCCGCCGGCGCACAGCGCCCTCCGGAAGCGCTCTCCGGACGCTGAGGGCCGCGGTGTTCGCCGCGGTCTGTGTCGTGCTGGCCGGGGCCGGTCACGCCCTCGCCTCCTGCGCCTCGGTTCCGCTGTGGACGCTGGGCGCCGGTTTCCTCGGGGTCCTCGCCGTCGCGGCACCGCTCGCCGGACGGACCCGCTCGCTGCCGGCCATCGCCGCCCTGCTGGCCGTCGGCCAGACCGTCCTGCACACCCTGTTCGGGCTGGGACAGCACACCGCGTCATCGACGGCGGCTGCCACGGCCGCCACGACGGACACCGCCCTCGTCGCACGGGCCGCCCGGCTGCTGTGCGGTGTGCCGCTCGCGACGATCAGCCCGGCCCAGGCCCAGCGGATCCTTGCCGACGCGCGGATCAGTACGGAGACGAGCACGGGTACGGGTACTGGCACGGACATGGGGTCGATGAACCACACGGCGGACGCCCTCGCCTCCGCCGGGCCGGTCACCTCCGTACTGCCGTCCCTGCCCATGCTGCTCGGCCATGTCCTCGCCGCCGTCGCCACCGGCTGGCTGCTGCACCACGGGGACCTGGCCCTGCTGCGGCTCATGCGGCTGTCGGCGGACGGGGTGGCCGAGGGGGCGCTCGTACGGTCCCTGCGCGGGGCGCTCGCGCTGGCGCGCGCCCTCCGTACGGGCCTTCCGGGTACGCCCGGTACCGCGCCGCACGCACCGCACGCGTGGACCCCCGTACCGATCGGGCCGCCCTCCACCGCGCTCCAGCACACCGTGATCCGGCGCGGCCCGCCGGCCGCCGGTCTCGTGCTCGCCGCCTGACACGACGCGACCGCTCCCCGTCGGGTCCCCAGGGTCTTCGGATCCACGGGTCCGAGGGTCTGAGGATGGCTCGCCGTCGTGCGGCACGCGCGCGTGCACCGTTTCGCACGCGCGTCCCTCTTCCTCTCCGACCCGTCGGACCTCACTCGAAGTGGAGCGCCTTCCGTCATGAAGGTTTCCCGTATCGCCGCCGCCGGTGCCCTCGCCTGCGCCACCGTCCTCGTCCTGTCCGGCCCCGCCTTCGCGCACGTCAGCGTGGCGGCGGAGGGCACCGCCGCCAAGGGCGGCTACGCGACCGTCGACTTCAAGGTGCCGAACGAGCGCGACAACGCCTCGACCACCAGGCTCGAGGTCAGTTTCCCGACCGACCACCCCCTCGCCTCGGCGATGCCGCAGCCCGTCGAAGGCTGGACCGTCAAGGTCACCAAGGCCACGCTGGCCAAGCCCGTGGAGCTGCACGGCGAGAAGATCTCCGAGGCCGTCTCCAAGGTCACCTGGACCGCCGACGACGGCAAGGGCATCCCGGCCGGCTTCTTCCAGAAGTTCCCGCTCTCCATCGGCCAGCTGCCCGAGGACACCGACAAGCTCGTCTTCAAGGCACTCCAGACGTACTCCAACAAGGAGGTCGTCCGCTGGATCGAGGTCCCGGAGGACGGCGCCGAGGAGCCCGACCACCCCGCCCCGGTGCTGGCGCTGTCCGCCGCCACCGAGGACCACCACAGCGGCTCCTCGGCCACGGAGGAGACGGCGGCGGCCTCCGCGGAGCCCGCCGCGAAGACCACGGCCACCGCCGCCGAGCCCGCCGACAGCAGCGACACCACCGCGCGCGTGCTGGGCGTCGTGGGCATCGTCGTCGGTGTCGCGGGCGTGGCGTTCGGCGTCCTGGCCGGCCGTCGCCGCACCACCGTCTGACACCCGCTCACCTTCCGGCGCGCGCCGGGGGCGTGCGGTTGTCCCGCACGCCCCCGGTGTCCCGCACCTCCCGGTGTCCGTACGCGCCCTGGGTACGCACCGGACCTCCCACGAACAACACCTTCGGGAACCCCTCTTATGCGCAAGAATCTGTTCGCCGCGTCCGCCCTGCTCGTCGCGGCCACCCTGACCCTCTCCGCCTGCGGCAGCGGCGACGATTCCGGCCAGTCCGTCGCCGATGTCTCCGTCGAGTCCGGCTCGGACAAGGCCGCCACGATCCTCGACCAGCCCTTCGAGAAGCCCGACCTGGTCCTCACCGACACCCAGGGCAAGAACTACGACTTCCGCACGGAGACCAAGGGCCGGCCCACCCTCGTCTACTTCGGCTACACCAACTGTCCCGACGTCTGCCCGCTGACGATGAGCAACATCGCCGTCGCCAAGAAGCAGCTGTCCAAGGCCGACCAGGACAAGCTCCGCATCGTCTTCGTCACCACCGACCCGAGGCGCGACACCCCGGCCGCGCTCGGCAAGTGGCTCAAGGGCATCGACCCCCAGGTGATCGGCCTGACCGGGGACTTCGCCACCATCCAGGCGGGCGCCCGCACCCTCGGCATCTCCATCGAGCCGACCTCGGAGGACAAGAACGGCAAGACGATCTCGATGCACGGCACGCAGGTCATCGCGTTCTCCCCGAAGACCGACGGCGGCTATGTCCTGTACGGCGAGGACGCCACCGTCGAGGACTACACCAAGGACCTCCCGAAAATCATCAAGGGAGAGAACCCGTGAGGCACCTCGCCATGGCAACGGCCACGGTGCTCGCGGGGGCGCTCGCCCTCACCGGGTGCGGGAGTTCGGAATCCGGGAACCCCTCGGACGGCGCCGGCCTGTCCGTCGGCTCGGCCTACATGCCCCAGCCGGTCTCGGACTCCATGGCGGCCGGATTCCTCGTCATCACCAACAAGGGCGCCGCCGGCGACGCACTCACCCGCGTCACCAGCGATGTCGCGGGCGAGATCACCGTCCACAAGACCGTCGGGCAGACCATGGAGGAGGCCGGGCGCCTCGACATCCCGGCCCACGGCGAACTCGTCCTGCGAAGCGGCGGCGACCATCTGATGTTCGAGCAGCTCAAGCGCAAGCCGAAAGAGGGCGAGAAGGTCTCCGTCCAGTTGCACTTTGCCAAAACCTCGCCGATCACCGTCGAGATGCCGGTGAAGTCGGCGACGTACAACCCGAAGACCGGACACTGAGACCGAGGGAGGGATCACCGTGACACAGACCATCGCCCCCCGCGTACGGCCCCTGGTGCTGCTGTTCCTCGCGGTCGCCGGCGCGCTGCTCGCCGGGCTGGCCGGCGCCGCGCCGGTCTCCGCACACGCCGCGCTCACCGGCAGTGCTCCGCAGCAGGGTGTGGTGGTCGACAAGGCCCCGACCCAGGTGACACTGACCTTCTCCGAGAAGGTCGCGCTGTCCGACGGCTCGTTCCGCGTACTCGACCCCCAGGGCAAGCGCGTCGACACCGGCAAGGCGACCGAGCTCAGCGGCACGACGTACGGCGTCCCGCTCCACTCCGGTCTGCCCGACGGCACGTTCACCGTGGCCTACCAGGTCGTCTCGGCGGACAGCCACCCCGTCGCCGGCGCCTTCACCTTCTCCATCGGGGCTCCCTCCGTCACCAGCGTCTCGGTCTCCGCCGAGTCGGCGGGCGGCGGAGTCGTCGGCGCCCTCTACGGCTTCGGCCGGTACGTCTCGTACGCGGGCTTCATCGTCATGGTCGGCGGCGCCGCCTTCGTCCTCGCCTGCTGGCAGCGCGGGGCCGGCGTACGGGCGCTCCAGCGGCTCGTCGCCGCAGGGTGGCTCACGATGACCGCGGCCACGCTCGCGCTGCTGCTGATGCGCGGCTCGTACACCGGCTCCGGCAAGGCCGGCGACATCTTCGACCTGGGCCTCCTCGGAGACGTCCTCCAGACCAAGACGGGCGCCGCCCTCGTCTCCCGGCTGCTGCTGCTCGCGGCCGCCGCGCTGTTCATCGCGGTCCTCTTCGGGGCGTACGCCCAGCCCGAAACGGAGGACGACGAGAACGACCAGGACGGCAAGGACTACGACGCCACGGCGAAGCGCGACCTCACCTTCGGGCTCGCCATCGGCGGCGGTGTCGTGGCGATCGGCCTTGCCGCCAGCTGGGCGCTGGCCGAACACGCCTCGACCGGCCTCCAGGCCAACATCGCCATGCCCGTCGACGTGGTCCACCTGATGGCCGTCGCTCTCTGGCTCGGCGGACTCTGCGCGCTCCTGGTCGCGCTGTTCCGGGCGCCCGCGGACGCCCCTGTCGAAGGTTCGGCCGTACGCCGCTTCTCCCACCTCGCGTTCGGCAGCGTGCTGGCACTGGTCGCGACCGGCATCTACCAGTCCTGGCGCCAGGTCGGCTCCTGGTCGGCGCTCACCGACACCTCGTACGGACAACTGCTGCTCGTCAAGATCGGCCTGGTGATCGTCCTCGTCGGCATCGCCTCCATCTCGCGCCGCTGGACCACCCGACTGCCGGAAACCGCCGCAGCCGAGACAGCCGAGGGTACGGAGGACCAGGCCGCTGACCCCGAGAAGGAACCCGTCGCCGCCGCAGCCGCCGGGGGCGGGGACCCCCGGCGCGCCGCGCAGCTCGCCCGGCAGCGGGCCGCCTTCGTCACCGCGCGGCTGAAGCGGCTGCGCAACGCCGACCCCCTGCGCTCGGGGCTGCGCCGCTCGGTGCTCGCCGAGGCGGGCGTCGCCGTCGTCCTGCTCGCCGTCACCACGGTGCTCACGTCCACCGAGCCGGGCCGTACGGAGGAGGAGGCCAAGGCCGCCGCCTCGGCATCGTCGTCGTCCTCGTCCTCTTCTTCGGACTCCTCGGAGGGGACCGGCGCGCTGACCCTGGACATGCCGTTCGACACCGGCGGCCAGGACGGCAAGGGCCTCGTCCGCATCGACATCAACCCCGCCCGCGTCGGCGGCAACGTCATGCACGTGTACGTACAGCGGCCCAACGGCAGGGCGTTCGACGTGCCCGAAGTGAAGGTCGCCTTCACCCTCACCGCCAAGAACATCGGGCCGTTGCCCGTGACCCCGGACCACCTCGCGACCGGGCACTGGACGGCGAACGGGGTCCAGATCCCCATGGCCGGCGACTGGAAGATCGCCGTCACCGTGCGGACCTCCGACATCGACCAAGTGACCGTCGACAAGAACGCGCAGATCGGCTGACCGCACCATGTCTGACCAGTCCACCAAGGAAACCAGCGGGGCCAACACCGTGGGAGACGCCGACCCGGCCGCCGCGGAGAACGCCGCGCAGTACCTCTCGCGGCGGCGGCTGCTCGGTACCGCCGGCGCCACCGGGCTCGTGCTCGGGGCGGCGGGCGGAGCCACCGGCTATGCCGTCGGCTCCTCCGGCTCCGACGCCTCCGGCTCCCCCGGTCAGTCCGTGGCGCTCACTACGGTGGGCGCGGACATGGCAATGTTTCACGGGAAACATCAGGCGGGCATCACCGACGGCCTCCAGGCCCGCGGCCATCTCGTCGCCTTCGACCTGGCGGCGGGCGCGGGCCGCACAGAGGCAGCCGCGCTGCTGCGCCGCTGGTCGGACACCGCCCGGCGGCTCATGGCGGGCGAGGCCGCCGCGCACGACGACACGGATGTCGCCCGGGACGCGGGCCCGTCGTCCCTGACGGTCACCTTCGGCTTCGGACACGGCTTCTTCGCCCGCACCGGGCTGGAGAAGCAGCGCCCCGTCGCGCTCGACCCGCTGCCCGAGTTCTCCTCCGACCACCTCGACAAGGCCCGCAGCAACGGCGATCTGTGGGTGCAGATCGGCGCCGACGACGCCCTGGTCGCCTTCCACGCCCTGCGCGCGATCCAGAAGGACGCGGGCAGCGCGGCCCGTGTCCGCTGGCAGATGAACGGCTTCAACCGGTCGCCGGGCGCCACCGCCCAGCCGATGACCGCCCGCAACCTGATGGGCCAGATCGACGGCACCCGCAACCCGAAGCCGTCCGAGCCGGACTTCGACAAGCGCATCTTCGTGCCCGCCGCCGCCGAACCGTCCTGGATGGCCAACGGCTCCTACGCCGTCGTACGCCGCATCCGGATGCTTCTCGACGACTGGGAGCAACTGTCGGTCAAGCAGCAGGAGGACGTCATCGGGCGGCGGAAGTCGAACGGGGCGCCGCTCAGCGGCGGGAGCGAGACGACCGCGATGGACCTGGAGAAGGCCGACGCCAACGGCGATCTGGTGGTCCCCATCAACGCCCACTCCCGGATCACCCGGCCCGACGAGAACGGGGGCGCGGCCATGCTGCGGCGCCCGTTCTCCTTCCACGACGGGATCGGCACGGACGGGACGCCCGACGCGGGGCTCCTCTTCGTCTGCTGGCAGGCCGATCCACTGCGCGGTTTCGTCACCGTCCAGCGCAAGCTCGACCGGGGCGACGCGCTGTCCAGGTTCATCCGGCACGAGTCGAGCGGGCTGTTCGCGGTGCCGGGCGGGGCAGGCGAGGGGGAGTACGTGGGGCAACGGCTGCTGGAGGGGTGACTCGACGGTTTGCGGGGCGGTTTCCGGGGTCGGTGTCACCCCTTGGAGCGGTGGGGCCGGGAGACGTGAGCCGGGTTCGGCAAGGGCCATTAGGGTGAGGGCATGCCAGCCAGCTACGCGTATCTCGGCCCCGAGGGCACCTTCACCGAGGTTGCCCTGCGCACGCTTCCCGAGGCGGCCACCCGAGAGCTGATCCCGATGGTGTCCGTGCCGGCCACGCTCGACGCGGTGCGCAGCGGAGAGGTCGAGGCCGCGTTCGTGCCGATCGAGAACTCCGTCGAGGGCGGTATCACCACCACGCTCGACGAGCTGGTCGCGGGCTCCCCGCTGATGATCTACCGCGAGGTGCTCCTGTCGATCACCTTCGCGCTGCTGGTCAGGCCGGGCACCAAGCTGTCGGAGATCAAGACCGTCACCGCCCATCCGGCCGCGCAGTCGCAGATCCGCAACTGGATGAAGGTCAACCTCCCGGACGTGGTCTGGGAGTCGTCCGCCTCGAACGCGGACGGTGCCCGGCTGGTGCAGGAGGGCCGGTACGACGCCGCCTTCGCGGGCGAGTTCGCCGCCGCCCGGTACGGCCTCACGGCGCTGGAGACCGGCATCCACGACGCGGAGAACGCGCAGACACGATTCGTCCTGGTCGGCAGGCCCGCCCGGCCCGCCGCGCCGACCGGCGCGGACAAGACGTCCGTCGTCATCTGGCAGCGCGACGACCACCCCGGTGGACTGCGCGACCTGCTGGGCGAGTTCGCGGTACGGGGCGTCAACCTGATGCTGCTCCAGTCCCGGCCGACCGGGCAGGGCATCGGCAACTACTGCTTCGCCATTGACGCCGAAGGCCACATCTCCGACCGAAAGGTCGCCGAAGCCCTGATGGGACTCAGGCGGATCTGCCTCAAGGTGCGGTACCTGGGTTCGTACCCGCGTGCGGACATCGGCGTGGAAGACGTCCGCGCTCCGCTGCCGGGGACGTCCGACGAGGAGTTCGTGACAGCCGCGGACTGGGTGGCGCGCTGCCAGGACGGCCGCTTCTAGGCGGTGCCGGCCGGTCCTACCAGCCGATTTCCGTTGTCCACAGAAGTTATCCACAGGCTGTCTTCTCGACCTGGGGACAAGTCGACAACGGAGTCCCGACCTGTCGACAAATCGCCCTACAGGTTGCCGGCTCGTCCACAGCCCTGCATGCCACCCTTCGTCCACTCGTTTCCCTGGCGTAACTCCCCGGGGTTACGCATTTCCACCCGAAAGTGGACGTGCCGGTGGTTTGCTTCGGGAATTGGCCATCTCGCGGACACCCTTCGAAACGATCACTTGCGTAATCCACAGATCTTTCGCACAGCCTGTGGATAACTTTGCGCGGGTGTGGATTTCTGTGGACGACCCCGCTCCCAAGTCCCGCCCTCCGCAAGGGATTCGAGTCAACCAAACGCTACCGACTGACTCTTTCCAGGGAGGTCGGCTGCCATTCTTTGACGTCCTTCAGGTTGATCGACATTTAGGGCAAATGACAACACAGGGTGCGTATGGAAATATCGAGTCGTGAGTGCCAACCGCGCACCGGTAGCCTTGGAGGGTGATTGACCTTCGCCTGCTCCGTGAGGACCCCGACCGTGTGCGCGCTTCGCAGCGCGCCCGTGGAGAGGACGTCGCGCTCGTCGACGCTCTCCTGTCCGCCGACGAGCGGCGCAGGTCGTCCGGCGTCCGTTTCGACGAGCTGCGTTCCGAGCAGAAGACGCTCGGCAAGCTGATCCCCAGGGCCTCGGGCGACGAGAAGGCCGAGCTGCTGGCCAGGGCCGGGCAGCTCGCCGCCGGTGTCAAGGCGGCCGACGCCGAGCAGCACGAGGCGGACGAGGAGACCAGGAAGCTCCTCCTCCAGCTCAGCAACCTGGTCCACCCGGACGTCCCGGTCGGCGGCGAGGAGGACTTCGTCGTCCTGGAGACGCACGGCACCATCCGCGACTTCGGCGCCGAGGGCTTCGAACCCAAGGACCACCTGGAGCTGGGCGAGGCGCTGGGCGCGATCGACGTCGAGCGGGGTGCCAAGGTGTCCGGCTCGCGCTTCTACTATCTGACCGGCGTCGGCGCGCTCCTTGAGCTGGCCCTCGTCAACGCGGCGATCGCCCAGGCCACGGAGGCCGGATTCACGCCGATGCTGACCCCGGCGCTGGTCCGCCCGCGCGCCATGGAGGGCACCGGCTTCCTCGGCCAGGCCGCGGAGAACGTGTACCACTTGGAGAAGGACGACTACTACCTGGTCGGCACCTCCGAGGTCCCCCTCGCCGCGTACCACATGGACGAGATCCTCGACGCCGACAAGCTGCCGCTGCGCTACGCCGGCTTCTCGCCGTGCTTCCGCCGCGAGGCCGGCACCTACGGCAAGGACACCCGGGGCATCTTCCGCGTGCACCAGTTCGACAAGGTCGAGATGTTCTCGTACGTCGATCCGGCGGACGCGGAGAACGAGCACCAGCGTCTCCTCGACTGGGAGAAGCAGTGGCTGACCGGCCTCGAACTGCCCTTCCAGGTCATCGACGTGGCCTCGGGCGACCTGGGCGCGTCCGCCTCGCGCAAGTTCGACTGCGAGGCGTGGATCCCGACCCAGGGCAAGTACCGCGAGCTGACCTCGGCCTCCAACTGCGACGGCTTCCAGGCGCGGCGCCTGTCCGTGCGGATGCGCGACACCAGCGACGGCAAGAACAGGGTCCAGCCGCTCGCGACGCTGAACGGCACGCTGTGCGCCGTGCCGCGCACGATCGTGGCGATCCTGGAGAACCACCAGCTGGCCGACGGCTCGGTACGCGTGCCCGAGGTGCTGCGCCCGTACCTGGGCGGCCGGGAGCTGCTGACACCGGTCTCCAAGTGACCGGCGCCGCTGCGCCGTTCCCCTACCGGCTCGTCGCGACCGATCTCGACGGAACGCTTCTGTGCTCCGACGACTCGGTCTCGGCGCGTACCCGCGAGGCGCTCACCGCGGCCACCGCGGCGGGCGCCGCGCACATCGTCGTCACCGGCCGTGGGGTGCGCTGGACGCGGCACATCCTCGACGAACTCGGCTACGAGGGACTCGCGGTCTGCGGTCAGGGCTCACAGGTGTACGACGTCGGGGCGCATCGCCTGCTGACGTCGATCACCCTGGACCGGCAGCTGGCCTCGCTCGCGCTGGCGAAGATCGAGGCGGAGGTCGGGCCGCTGTTCCTGGCGGCGAGCCGGGCGGGCCTCGACGGTGAGGTGCTGGTCGGGCCGGGCTACGCGGGTGTGGGTTCGCTGCCCTTCGTCCCGCTCACGGCCCCGTCGGACCTCTGGGCCGAGCCGCTGAGCAAGATCTACATCCAGCATCCGACGCTGTCCGCCGACGAACTCACCAAGGTCGCCGCGCGAACCGCGGGCGGGTTCGTCACGGTCACCATGGCCGGCGAGGGGATAGTCGAACTTCTTCCCCTGGGCCTCTCCAAGGCGAAGGGGCTGTCCCTGGCGGCCCGTCGACTGGGCCTGAAGCCCGCGGACACGATCGCCTTCGGCGACATGCCCAACGACGTCCCCATGTTCGCCTGGGCGGCACGAGGGGTGGCGATGGCCAACGCACACGCCGAACTGCGGGCGGTGGCGGACGAGGTGACGTCGTCGAACGACGAGGACGGCATCGCGGTGGTGCTGGAGCGGATGCTCGCGTAGGGCTTGCGGAGCCCTGGAGGGCCTGCGGGGGGCCTGGGAGGGCGGCCCGCGCGAGGTGACTCGCGCGCTCGAAGTGGCCGCCCCGGGCAGCGCCCCTGCCGACGGGCTCCACGGAGGTAGTGACTGCTCCGGAGCCCACCGCGGGCTGCCCTGAAGGAAGCCGCGCGGACCGCCGTGCATCGGCGTCGCCCGGCTCCGCTCCCAGAACCCGACCCCGGACACCGGATCCGCGACTCGGGCAGATCCGGCGTACCGGACACAACTACTGTGCCCGTACGCCGAGTCGGGCGCCACCGAATAAAACTGGTGAACGGGTTCCGGGGCCCCACTACTTGCGGCGCCACCAGCGGCGACGCGACTTGCTGAAGAACCAGCCCGCCGGGGGTTCGTCCGACCGCCAGGGCTGCGGCTCCGGCGCCTCGTCGCGCCACCGCGCCGCGAGCATCCGGGCGCGGGCGGACGGTTCGGCGGTGCCGGCGGAGCGTATGAAGTCCTCGTCGAGAACCGGCTCGTTCCAGTCGTCCCCGGCCCCGGCCCCGGCCGCGCCGTCGCCCGGCCCCTGTCCCCGCTCCTGGCCCTGGTTCCCGCCCCGTGCTGCCTTCCGAGCCATCCCCGTTCCTCCTCGCCCCGCGTATCCCCGTCTGTCCAGTGTGCCGGGACACGCGTGAAGTTGCTGTCAAGAGACCGGCCCGCAGCCGGGCGGGTACGGCCTACTCCTCGCCGGTCGGTGTCAGCGTGCGCAGTTTCTGTCCGGCGTACCAGGTGGCGAGGAGGGTGACCGCGATCAGCAGGACCGTCGCCGTGGTGAGGCCGACGTCCGAGGTGACCAGGTCGCCGCCCGTGACCTCGTGGCCGACGGCAAGGGCCCACTGCTGGACGCTCAGTGTGCGCGCCCCGGGTACCAGGGAGCCGAACAGGGCCTCCCAGACCAGGGCGTAGACGAGCCCGAAGACCACCGCGTGCCGGGACACCGTGCCGAGCAGCAGGAAGAGCGCGGCGTAGGCGATGGAGGCGACCAGCGCGGCGACCGTGTAGGCGACGGCGACCTGCTGGCCGTTGCCGTTGAGGATGAGGCCGGCGATGAACGTCGGCACCGCCGAGAACGCCATGGTGACGCCGATCGCGACGATCAGCTTGGTGCAGATGATCGTGGGGCGCTTGAGCGGCTTGGAGAGCAGGTAGACGACAGAGCCGTCGTCGATCTCCGGGCCGATCGCGCCGGTGCCAGCGATGACGCCGATGATCGGCACCATCGTGGCGAGCGCGAGTCCGCCCAGGACGTCCGCCGCCGTCTGGTCGTCCGCGCCGACAAGGGCCCGTACGGCGACGGCGATGACGATGAGGAGCAGGGGCAGCGCGCCCAGGATGAGGGCCCGGCGGCGGCCGAGCAGTGCCCGGTAGGTGAGCCGGGCGACTGTGGGGTCGTACATGAGTCGGCCTCCTACGCGGCGACGAGATACGAGAACACGGATTCGAGGGACTCGTCGGAAGGCGAGACCGTGAGCAGCCGGATGCCGTGATCCCTGGCAACACGGGGCAGCAGGGCGGTGAAGCGGCCGAAGTCGACGGCCTGGATGCGCAACGCGCCTTCCGCGAGGTCCACTTCGATGCCGGAGGTCGACGGGTCGGCGATCAGCGCGGCGGCGAGGGCGCGGTCGTCGCTGGAGCGGACGAGGTAACGGTGCGGACGGTCGGTCATCAGGCGGCGGATACGGCGGAAGTCGCCGCTGGCCGCGTGCCGTCCGGCGACGACGACCTCGATGTGGGCGGCCAGCTGTTCGACCTCTTCGAGGATGTGCGAGGAGAACAGGACCGTGCGACCCTCGGCGCCCATGCTGCGCAGCAGGTCCATGAGCTGCATGCGCTGGCGCGGGTCCATGCCGTTGAAGGGTTCGTCGAGCAGGAGCAGCGACGGGTCGTGGACGAGCGCGCTCGCCATCTTGACGCGCTGGCGCATGCCCTTGGAGTACGTCGAGATCTTGCGGTCCTGCGCGTACTCCATCTCGACCGTGGCGAGCGCCCGCTGCGCCGCCTTGGCGCCCAGTCCGTGCAACTCGGCGTTGGCGACGACGAATTCGCGGCCGGTGAGGAAGTCGTACATCGCCTCGCGCTCGGGCACGATACCGATGTGCTTGTAGATCTGTTCGTTGCGCCACACGGGCTGTCCGTCGAGGGTGACGGTGCCGGTGGAGGGGGCCAGGAAGCCGCCCATCATGTTGATGAGGGTGGACTTTCCGGCGCCGTTGGGGCCGAGGAGGCCGGTGACGCCGGGTCCGATCGTCATGGTGATGTCGTTGACCGCCACCACGTTGCCGAACCAGCGCGAGACGTGGTCGATGTTGAGCGTGGTCACAGTCCGACCTTTCGGTAGCGGCGCATCAGAAGGCCGTAGCAGCCGGCGACGAGACCCAGGACGGCGAGGAGGAAGACCACGCCTTCGCCGGTGCTGGGGCCTACCCCTCCGGGGTAGGCGGACGTCGCGCCCAGGAAGGCCGTCTGCACCCCGTCGATGAGCGTGATGGGCGAGAAGAGGCCGATCCAGGGGGCGACGCTCGAGCTCCCCTGCCCGTCTCCCATGGTCTGCGCGTCGGCGATGGCCTGAAGCGTGGACACCGCCCCGTAGGAGATGGTCAGTACCGCGATGACGGCCGCGATGCCGAAGCCGCGGCGCGGGGTGGCCGCCGAGATGACGAGGCCGATACCGGCGAAGAGCAGCGAGAGCATTGCCACGGAGACGAGCCCCTGAAGGAATCCCTTGGTCTGGTCGATGAAGTCGAGCTTGGCCAGCAGGGCGCCCCCGTAGAGCACCACCAGCGGCACCGCGGTGATGAGGAACAGGGCCGAGGCCAGCGCCGCGAACTTCGCCCGTACGTAGTCGGCGGTCTCGATCGGGCGCGAGAAGTACAGCGGTACGGTCTTGAAGCGCAGGTCCCGGGAGACGGCCTGGGGCGCCTGCGAGGCGACGTACAGGCCGATGACCGCCTGCATGATGATCGCGTAGCTCGTGTACTCGACGGGCAGTTCCTTGGCCTTGGTGGCGACCGAGACCGCCACCATGATGGCCGCCGGGACGCACATGACCGCGAAGAGCAGCATCGGCAGAACCTTGGACTTGGCCGAGCGGCCGAGGCCGTAGGCGCCGCGCAGGGACTGCGAGTAGAGGGAGCGGCGGGCGTAGGCGCGGCCGAGGCGCTGGCCGTCGTACGAGCGGTAGCCGATGTTGTGGATGCGGGACTGGGCGCCCGCCTGTGCCGGGGTCTGCTCAACCGCCATGGCCGACCGCCTCCTTTCCCGCGCTGTGCTGTGCGGTGTTCTGTTGTGCGGCGCGCTGCTGTTCGTCGCTGTCGGTGAAGACCTCGGAGATGTGGTGCCTGCGCTGTTCCATGCGCACCAGACCGAGGCCCAGGTCGGCGACGGTGTCCCGTACGAGGTCGTAGGTGTCCTCGCCCTGGGCGGTGAGCAGCAGGATGTGTCCGGCGCCGGGCAGGCCGCTGCCCTCGTGGGTGTCCACCCCGCGCGCGTGGAGCGCGTCGCGCACCGCGCGGGTGCCGTCCGGGTGTTCGTCGGTGTCGGTCACCTCGATGGCGAGGATGGCCGTGGACTGGGTGAAGTCCGTGGTGGAGCTGGAGCGCAGGAGCTTGCCGCCGTCGACGACCACCACGTGGTCACAGGTCCGCTCCAGCTCGCCGAGCAGGTGCGAGGTGACCAGGACCGAGATGCCGAAGTCGGTGTGGATACGGCGGATCAGGCCGAGCATCTCGTCGCGGCCCACCGGGTCGAGGCCGTTGGTCGGCTCGTCCAGGAAGACCAGCTGCGGGTCGTGGACCAGGGCCTGGGCGAGCTTCACACGCTGCTTCATGCCGGTCGAGTAGCCACCGATGGGACGGTAGCGCTCCTCGTACAGGCCGACATGGCGCAGGGTGTCCGCGGTCCGCTCACGGGCGGCGGCAGGCGGGAGCCCCGACATGCGCGCCATGTGCACGACGAACTCGGTGGCCGAGACGTCGGGCGGCAGGCAGTCGTGCTCCGGCATGTAGCCGACCCGCTCACGGATGGCGCCGCCCTCGGTGGCGACGTCGAGTCCGAGCACCGCGGCCCGGCCCTCCGTGGCGGGAGACAGCCCCAGCAGGATCTTGATCAGGGTGGATTTGCCGGCGCCGTTGGCACCGACGAGTCCGGTCACACCGGGTCCGATGTCCATGGAGAGCCGGTCGAGCGCGGTCACCCGGGGGAACCGCTTGCTCAGGCTTTCGGTCGCGATCACAGTCACGTCCATGACGGTAGTGGCGCACACCACACCGGGTCGTCAACCCGAAGAGCTGTCTCGGCATCCACCTTCAGTCGTACGGGCCCGTAGGGGTCACCCTCAGGTCGAACAACCCGCCTCTGTTTTTCCACATCGCAGGGACATCAGAGGAGACGACGGCGTGGTTGTCCACAGACAGACGTTCGACTGTTGACGCGGGCTCTAACAAGTGTCAGATTCGCGAGGGTCAAGTTACGGGCGCGTAGCGCGGTCGATGGGGACGGTGGGCGGCGGCAATGACGACGGCGGAGGCGGACGGACTCGCCAAGGAACTGGCCGGGTTCCGGCGGGTGCAACGGCTGGCGTACGAGTGCGCCGAGGCCGTCGCGGCGCGGCTGGAGCCGGGGATCACCGAGCGCGAGGCGGCCCGGATGCAGCGGGAGTGGCTGCGCGAGCGGGGCGTGCGGGACTGGTTCCATCTGCCGTTCGCCTGGTTCGGGGACCGCACGGCGTTCGTTAACTTCCGCATCCCGCTCCAGTTCTTCCCGACCGGCCGCAGGCTGGAGCCCGGGATGCCGTTCATCCTGGACCTGGCGCCGGTCCACCGGGGCTTCGCGGCGGACATCGGCTACTCCGGCTCGCTCGGCGTCAACCCGGTGCAGGACAGGCTGATGGCCGACCTGGAGGCGCACCGGGAGCTGATCCTGCGCGAGGTGCGCGAGCGGCGCCCGCTGCGCGAGATCTACGAGGACGTGGACCGCCTCATGGTCCGCCAGGGCTATGCCAACCGGCATCGCGCGTACCCCTTCGGGGTGATCGCGCACAAGGTCGACCGGGTGAAGGAGCGGCCCTGGTCACCCAGGCTTTTCGGGTTCGGCACGCAGTCCCTGAAGGGGCTGGCGGGGGACGCGCTGCGCGGACATCGCGAGGGCTGGTCGCCCCTGTGGTCGCCGTACCGCTTCTCCGGCCATCCGCCGCAGCCGGGCCTGTGGGCGGTCGAGCCTCATCTCGGATTCCGGGGCACGGGGGCGAAGTTCGAGGAGATCCTGGTCGTCACGGACTCCACGGACCCGCAGGAGAGCGCGTTCTGGCTGGACGACGATCTGCCGCATGTGCGGCGCTGGGCGGAGGCGAAGTGACGGTCGTGATCCCCGAGGGCGCGCGTGAGCGCGGGGCGGAGGACGAGTGACTCTCGACGGGGCGCGTGAGCGCCAGGTGCGGACGGGCGGGATCGAGCTGTGTGTCGCCGAGCTGGGTGACCCGGCCGGCCCGACGGTGATCCTCGTGCACGGTTATCCGGACACCAAGGAGGTGTGGTCCGAGGTCGCCGCACGCCTCGCCGACCGCTTCCACGTGGTGCTGTACGACGTGCGGGGCCACGGCTGCTCCACGGCACCGCTTCCGTTGCGCGGCGGCTTCACCCTGGAGAAGCTGACCGACGACTTCCTGGCGGTCGCGGACGCGGTCAGCCCGGACCGGCCGGTGCACCTGGTGGGGCACGACTGGGGCTCGGTGCAGTCCTGGGAGTTCGTCACCGTCGCGCGCACCGAGGGCCGGATCGCGTCCTTCACGTCGATGTCCGGGCCGTCCCTGGACCACCTCGGCCACTGGACGAAGGGGCGCCTGAAACGGCCCACTCCGCGCGCGGTCGCCCAACTCCTGGGACAGGGAAGCAAGTCGTGGTACGTGTACGCGCTGCACACACCTGTGCTGCCCGAACTCGCCTGGCGCGGCCCGCTCGGCAAACGCTGGCCGAAGCTGCTGGCCCGCTTCGAAAGGGTCTCCGCGGCCGGCTACCCGACCACCACCCTGCCCACCGACGCGGCCAACGGCGCCTGGCTGTACCGGGACAACGTACGGTCCCGGCTGCGCAGGCCGCGTCCGGACGCGTACGCACACGCGCCCGTGCAGCTGATCACGCCCCTGGGGGACGCGTTCCTCTCCGAGTCGCTGACCGACGGACTGGAGCGGTGGGCGCCCCGGCTGGTGCGCCGCACGCTCGATGCCAGGCACTGGATCCCGCGCACCCGTCCCGACCAGGTGGCTGCCTGGATCGGGGAGTTCGTGACCGCCAACGAGGACGGACGGCTTCCGGCGACGGCAACGGGCGCGTACGCAGAGCGTTTCGGCGGGCAGCTCGTCCTGGTCACCGGGGCGGGCAGCGGCATCGGACGTGCCACGGCCTTCGCGTTCGCCGAGGCGGGCGCCCGCGTGGTGGCCGTCGACCGGGACGCCGAAAGCGCCGCCCGTACGGCCGAGTTGGCCCGTCTTGTCGGCGCCCCGGAAGCCTGGGCGGAGCCGGTCGACGTCACGGACGAACAGGCGATGGAGAAGCTCGCCGAGAAGGTCGCCACCGAGTACGGCGTCGTGGACGTGCTGGTGAACAACGCGGGGATCGGGCTCTCCGGGTCCTTCTTCGACACGACCCCGGAGGACTGGAAGAAGGTCCTGGACGTCAACTTGTGGGGGGTGATCCATGGTTGCCGGCTCTTCGGGAAGCAGATGGCCGAGCGCGGACAGGGCGGCCACATCGTGAACATCGCGTCCGCTGCCGCGTACCAGCCCTCCAAGGCGCTGCCCGCGTACAGCACTTCGAAGGCCGCGGTACTGATGCTCAGCGAGTGTCTGCGCGCCGAGCTGACGAACCAGGGAATCGGCGTCTCGGCGATCTGCCCCGGGTTCGTCAACACCAACATCACAACGACCGCGCGGTTCACGGGAGTCGACGCCGAGGAACAGGCCCGTCGGCAGAAGCGGACGGCGCGGCTGTACGGATTGCGCAACTACCCGCCGGAGAAGGTGGCTTCAGCGATCCTGCGTGCGGTGGTCCGCAACGATGCGGTCGTCCCGGTGACCCCGGAGGCCCGGGGTGCGCATCTCATGTCCCGCTTCATGCCGAGGGCGTTGAGGGCGCTGGCGCGGCTGGACCCACCACTGTGACCGACCACCCCAAATAGGTACAAATGTAATCAAGTTGACCAAAGTCCTTGAAACGTCGTCCGGTTGTCCACAGTTTCTCCAATTCCCCTGTGGATAACTGCACTTGGCTGTGGATCAAACCTCCGGACCAAAATCAAATGCGTGATCACGGTCTCGCCCGGCACCCTGACGAGATGGATGAAGGACGCACCATCAAGGTGTCGAAGTACCTGTCGAAGCATCTGCGGCACCAGCCGGAGCGGATCGGGCTCACACTCGACGAGGCCGGCTGGGTCGAGATCGACACGCTGCTCGCGGCGGCCGCATCCCACGGCTTCCGGATCACCCCGGACGAACTGGACCATGTGGTCGCCGCCAACGACAAAAGACGCTTCGCGATCGACGGCACCCGTATCCGCGCCAGCCAGGGCCACAGCGTCGAGGTCGACCTCGGACTGTCCCCGGCGGTTCCTCCGCCGTACCTCTACCACGGCACGGTGAACCGCTTCCTGGACGCGATCCGCGCCGAGGGCCTGCGGCCCATGAACCGGCACGCCGTGCACCTCTCGCCCGACCGCGAGACCGCGACCCGGGTCGGCGCCCGCCGAGGACGGCCCGTGGTGCTCTCGGTGGACTCGGCCGCCATGCACCGCGACGGCCGCCTCTTCCACGTCAGCGCGAACGGCGTGTGGCTCACGGAGTCCGTAGCACCGCGCTATCTGCGATTCTCCGGCCCGCACTGACACCGCACGACCGGGACAACGACATGATCGAGGGCATGGACCACCTGCCCTCCACCGAGGCCGCCGTCACCGCCCTGGGCGCCCTCGCCGCCGAGTACGCCCGTGAGATCGAGGTCAGCCACGACATCGGCGCCGACCAGACCTCGCGACGTACGGCCGCGGACATCGGCGTCACCACGGACCCGGACGGCTCCCTCCCGCACGAGGCCTTCGCCGAGCTCGGCGGAGTCCCCCGGGTGGCCGTCCGCCTCTTCCCCGACGACGACGCCCTGATCACTGTCGAGGGCGTCGAGTGCCCCGACGTCCCGGGCGCGGTGAGGGCCGCCTGGAATCGATGGGGCGAAAGAGCGTGGCACGGGTCGTCGTACGAGAACCACACACGGGCACGAGAGTCGCGCCGCCGCTGGCCTCGCCGGAGGCAACCGCCTTCTCAACGGCCCTGCTCGACCGCGGCTGGGCGGCGGTGTTCCTGCCCGGCGAGCCCGCCCGCCTCGGACGGCTGCTGCTGTGGCAGCCCGTGGGGTCAGCAGCCGACGGCGGCGTGGCGCCCGCGGGCGTCGAGACCGAGTCTGTGGAGCTGGTGCTGCCGCACGGCCGGTCGGTCCGGCGGCGCAGAGTGGAGGGGTATGCGCTGCCCGTCGCTCTCGCCGTGTCCGCCCTGGCCGGGGCACAGCCGCCGCATGCGCCGCACGACTCCTCGCGGGCGACACCACCGACCCGCACCTCACCCAGCACCAGGACGCGGTACGGATCGCCGCGAGCAGTCCCGGACCCGAGTGGTTCCACCGCCTGATCGTGAACACCGGCGCCAAACCGGCCACGTTCGCCCGTCTCACCCAAGGCTGACAGAGAGGACGCGCGAGAACTGAAGGAAGGCGGGAATGTCGCGAAACGCGAGGAAGTTTTTTGATAGCCCGGGCTGGATGGTTTTCAGTATTTTGTTCTATGCGTAGACAGCAGCCAGTAGCGGCACTGAGCCATGGCTGCGAGTTGTCGCGGCACTCTTTCTGGTGGTCTGGGTGATGTTGCTGGCGAACCACCTCGTCCGACGCGCCCGTGGCCGGGCAGCTTCTGAGCACCCGGACGAATCTTCATCTTGAAGAAGCTACTGCTGCGGACGGCTCGCTGCCTGCGCGGGCTTATCGATCTGCCGCGCGATCACGTGTCCCCGTCCGCGTCCCACCAGCGTGAGCACGGCCACGATGACGGTCGCCGCGGCCCCCGTGGACAGCGCGTCCGCGACATACCGGCCCAGCTCCGGCCGCAGGATGTCGACAAGCCCGAACAGCACGACAACCCCCGCGAGACCTGCCAAGACCGCTGACAACCAGGAGCGGTGGCGCACCCAGAACCACTGGACAAGCCCCAGCCCGATGAGAGGAGCAACTGACAGTTGCGGCTCGTCGAGGGCGGCGATCACACCGTATCCGAGACCGCTGACCGCCCAGCAGGCCGTGGCCACGAACGCCGCCTCACTCCAGGAAACGGACCGGTTCACTCCTGCCATCCTTGCTCCAGAGCCACGGCCACAACGAATACGTCCATGGCGCCGTCGAACACTTCGCTCACGCTCCCGGTCATCCGCCCCTCCCCGCTCATCATGATGACCGCCCGGACACGACCCCTCAACCACCGGACACAGACGGTCTGTACGACTGCTTTCTGGTACCCGGCAAGGCGGACGGCGACGGTGCTTGCTTCGTACGCTTCAGCACCGTCTCCTGCCGAGTTGGGGCAACAACCGTGATCTTGCCGCTCATAGATGTTCACGAAGGATGCCGGTGCCGGAAGCCCCCGTCCTCGCCATCCCCTCCGGCAGATCCCTCAGCTTCTGATCCGGCACAACCATGCCCCGGCCGACGAACAGCGGGCTCTACGCACCGAGGCCACCCAGCGCATGACAGCCCTGACCGGCGTCACCGAGCGGACCCTGGTGGTGAATCTGCTGCCCGACTGCGAAGTCGTCCTGCCCGCCGAGGTCGCCCGAGTGGCAGAACACGCCCTTCAGGTCATGGCCCGTATCTCGCCGTTCCCGGCTGGGCCCCCGGCCTGGCAGGACTACCGCGCCCGTTTCCTGGAGCGCTACAGCATGGGTGCCCTCGTCCCGGTCCGTGACCTCACTGATCCCGACATCGGCCTCGGTTTCCCGGCGGGGTATCGCGGCTCCGTCCTCAAGCGACCCGTCCAGGGCACAGCCCGCCGGGACGAGCACCTCCTGGCCCTCGCCCAACACGCGGCGGCGAACCAGGTACGCGAGGTGGTCCTGACGGAAGAGGATCTTGCCGCGCTCGCCGTCGACGAGGCCACTCAGGTACCTGCCCATGTCGAGCTGTGCTTCTCCGTGCTCGCCACCTCCCTGGACGCCCTGCAGCAGGGGCAGTTCGCGCTGCGCATCGCGGGCCTGTCCCAAGCGGCGGGCACGACGACAGGCCGGTTCCTGGCCATGCTGGAGTCAGCCGACCGCCACCGCATGACGGCCGCGTACGCGGCCCTGCCCACGCTCACCGCCGACGCGGAGCGAGCGCAGGTCTCCAGCCCGCCGCTGCGCCGCCGTACCCAGAACGTCAGCCGCGCACTCGCCGTCACGCCCCACCTGCTGCCGCTGGGCGAACACAACCCCGCCGCCACGCTCGACCTGGACGACCTCGCGGTGACCGCGGACTCGAAGCGCTTCTACCTGACTTCGCTGGCCACCGGCAAACTCATCGAGCCGTCGGTGATGAACGCCGTCGAACTCACCAACGCCACCCACCCGTTGGTCCGCTTCGTCACCGAGGTGCACCGCTCTCACACAGCCGTGCTGACCCCCTTCGCCTGGGGAGCCGCCGCCTGACTGCCCTTCCTGCCCGAAGTCCGCACCGGCCGCACCATCCTCTCGCCCGCCCGCCTGCTGGCGCCTGCGACTGAGCGACCTCGACCACGACGACAATCCCGGCCGGCTACGCCGCTTCACCGACTGGCGCTGTCGCTACGGCGTACCCCACACCGTCTTCCTCGGCTCCGACGACCAGCGCCTCCGCCTCGTCCTCGACCACCCCACCCACCGACACCTCCTGCGCATGGAGCTGGAGCGCACCGGCACCGCGACACTGCACGAAGCCCCCGAGGACGAGGCATACGGCTGGCTCGGCCACGCCCACGAAATCACCATGCCGTTCGCCTCCAGCCGCCCACCCGCAGTCCACCACCCCCGAACGACAGCGGTCGTACGGCGCGACAGCGGGCGCCTGCCGGGCACCTCTCCATGGGCGTACCTGAAGATCTACTGCCACCCCGAACGCGTCCCGGAGATCCTGACCACGCACCTGCCCGGTCTGTTCCAGGACTGGGCAGGCGGCGAACCGCTGTGGTGGTACACGCGCTACAGCGATCCGGACACCCACCTGCGTCTGCGCCTCCGACTGCCGGCCCCCGATGCCTTCGGCACCGCCGCGCAGCACGTCGGAGCCTGGGCGGCAGAACTCCGCAACACCGGACTGATCCGCAGCATTCAGTGGGACACCGACGAACCGGAGACCGGCCGCTACGGCACCGGCGACACCCTGGCCGCCGCCGAGCGCGCCTTCGCCACCGACTCCGCCGCCGCAATCGCCCAACGGACGCTCGGCCTACTTCCCCACCTGCAGCCGGCCGTCACCGCCGCCAGCTTCACGGACATCGCCGCCACGTTCAGCGGCAGCCTGGCGGCTGGGCGCCGCTGGCTGATCGAGTACCTGCTCAAGGGGCAAGGCGAGATGCCTTCGCGTGATCTCCAAGCACTGGCCATACAACTGACCGCCCCGGACAGCGACTTCGCCGCGTTACGAGCCCTGCCAGGCGGCGAACGCGTCGTCACCGCCTGGGCCAGTCGCCGCGCCGCACTGGAGACGTACCGCACCGCCCTCACCGACCACGGCGCTGAACCCACCGACGTACTGCCGTCGCTGCTGCACATGCACCACAACCGGGCAGCCGGCATCCATCCCGACAACGAGACCATCTGCCGCCGCCTGGCCCGCACCGCCGCCCTGTCCTGGAGCGCCCGCACCGAAGGAGCACCACGGTGACCACCGGCGCCAGACCCATCCCCGAGCAGGACACCGCCTTCCGGCAGTCCCTCGCCCACGGCCCCCTCGGCATCGCCCTGCTCCACATCGAACACGCCCACCGAGGCCGTGGATCGTGGCAGGCCGTCCACCGTCGACTCGCCGCCGTCGGCCCACTGATCGACAGCGACCAAGCAAGCCTCTTCCTCGGCGCACCCGCGATGGCATACGTCCTGCACCTGACCGCCGCCGACAGCAACCAATACGCCGGCGCCCTCAACGCCCTCGACCGCATCGTGGCAACGCACACCCGAACCCGCCTGGACGCCGCCCACACCCGTATCGATCAGGGCCGACCCACCAGCTTCGCCGAGTACGACCTACTGCGCGGCCTCACCGGCCTCGGAGCCCTCCTCCTGCGCCGCACCCCCGACGGCCCAGAACTCGAAAGCGTCCTGGAATACATGGTGCGCCTGACCGAGCCGCTCCCCGGCCCCGACGGATACCCACGGCCCGGCTGGTGGGTGGGGCACAGCCCCGTCAACCTCGACGCACCCACCCCCGACGGCCACGCCAACGCCGGACTGGCCCACGGCATCACCGGGCCCCTGACCCTCCTCGCACTCGCCCACCTGCGCGGCACCACCGTGCCCGGCCACCAGGAAGCGATGCTGCGCATCTGCCGCTGGCTGGACCAGATACGCGTCGACGACCACCGAGGCACCCGATGGCCACGCTGGACCACCGACACCACCGCGAGCCCCATACACCCGGCCGCACCATCCTGGTGCTACGGCACCCCCGGCCTCACCCGCGCCCAGCAACTCACCGCCCTCGCCCTCAACGACACCAACCGCAAACGCATGGCCGAACGAGCACTCCTGGACTGCCTGGCCGACCCTCTCCAGCACAAGTACAACCGCCTCCTGACCATCGCCGCCGCCCACCCCGCCCTTCCCTACGGCCTGACGGGCAAGCAGACATGACCGGCACGCTGATCTTGCTGCGGCCCAGGCCAGGGCCTGCGCCCCTTCCGCGATCCGGACGCCGTCGAGGACGACAGCGAAGACGAGTAGGCGGCCCGCGGTCGTAAGTTCAGTTGTGCCGGGCGAGCTTGACGGCAGAGACCAGCAGAATCACGGCCAGCGCGGGAATGAGGACCACGTCCGGGAACACCCCGAGCACCAGCCCGCCCAGCACCGCCCCGGCGATCGAGCCCGCAACCATGACCAGGGCGAAGCGGCGGTTGGCGCCCAGCACCGCGAAGCTGCCGTCGCGGCTGTAGCGGGCGAAGGCCACCAGCATCGTCGGCAGCGACACCAACAGGGAGAGGCTTCCGGCCGTCTTGATGTCCTGCCCGAACAGCAGCACGATCGTCGGGATCAGCAGCTCGCCGCCGGCCACGCCCATGATCGCCGCGACCACCCCGATGCCGAACCCGGCCACCACCCCGAGCGGCACCTGCACCCACAGCCGCAGGTCGAGCGTCCCCAGCGTCGAGAAGTGCGTGAACAGCAGGGCCGCGGCCATCAGCACCATCAGCGCAGCCAGCACCTTATACAGGGTGGAGGAGCGCATCCGCACTGCCCACGACGCGCCGGCCCAGGCGCCCAGCAGGCTCCCGGCGAGCAGGTTGACCGCGACGGGCCAGTGCGCGGCCAGTTCGGAGGCGGACACGGCCGCCAGGCGGGCAGGCAGCGCGGTCAGGACCACGACCAGGCTCATCGCCTTGTTCAGGATGACGGCGGAGAGCGCGGCGAACCCGAACAGGCTGATCAGCAGCGGAAGCCGAAACTCCGCACCGCCCAGCCCGATCATCCCGCCCAGCACGCCGATGGCTGCCCCTGCGCCGAACACCACGGGCATCGAGTGCGCCGAGCGCAGCGGAGCAAGCGGCTGGTCAGTGGTCATGACAGGAATCCTCCCCGGTGGCGACCCCTGCCTGCTACCACCGGCCCGCAACTTCAGGGGGAGGCACCGGGACCGTGTTGGTGCGACATCGCGTGAGCGGTATGCAGTCGCAGTCAGGTTCCGTTCCCGGCATCCGTAGTACAGCCGTTGGCGTTGATGACGTGAGTCCGAGGCACGCCAGCGGCCGGGTCATGTCCCGTCCGTGATGGCGCAGGCCCTAGTCGATGTTGTCCCGCCCTGCCAGGGCCGCTGGGACTTGTGTGTCTGGGTCTGACCGGGTCTCGCCGTAGGCTCAGAGGCATGAAACTGCGCCTGAGCACCGTGATCCTGCCGTACCGCCGTTGGAACGAGGGGGGTCGTACGGCCTGGCAGCGCGCAGAGGAACTCGGTTTCCACACCGCGTACACCTATGATCATCTGTCCTGGCGGAGTTTCCGTGACGGGCCCTGGTTCGGTGCCGTCCCGACCCTGACCGCCGCCGCGGCCGTTACCCGGCACATGCGTTTGGGAACCCTCGTCACATCGCCGAATTTCCGTCACCCGGTGACTCTCGCCAAGGATCTGATCTCCCTCGACGACGTGTCCGGCGGACGGATGACGCTGGGGGTCGGTGCGGGCGGTACCGGCTTCGACGCCACCGCGCTCGGGCAGGAACCGTGGACCCCGCAGGAGCGTGCCGACCGGTTCGGGGAGTTCGTTCCGCTGCTGGACCGGCTGCTCACCGAGGACTCGGTGTCGTACGTGGGTGACTTCTACTCGGCACATGAGGCCCGGAACATTCCGGGGTGTGTGCAGCGGCCCCGGTTGCCGTTCGAGGTGGCTGCCACCGGGCCTCGTGGTCTGAAGCTCGCCGCCCGGTACGGGCAGGCGTGGGTGACCACTGGCGACCCCAGGCTGTTCGAGAGCGGCACTCCTGAGCAGTCGGTTCGCGCCCTTCGCGGGCAGGTCGAGAAGCTGGCCGACGCCTGTGCGGCGATCGGTCGGGACGCAGCCGGGCTCGACAAGATCCTGCTCACCGGGTTCACCCCGGACCGCAGCCGTCCGCTGGAGTCCCTCGGCGCCTTCGTCGACTTCGCGGGCCAGCACCAGGAACTGGGCTTCACCGACCTCGTGATCCACTGGCCGATCCCCGACTCCGACTTCGCCGTGGACGAGAAAGTCTTCGAGCAGATTGCCATGGAGGCTCCGACGCAGCTCCGCTGACGTTGGGGGAGCGTATTCCCCTGGTCAGGATGCGATAGGCGAAAAAGCCTTGACCGATGTGACGAGGGTTCCTAAGCCCAACCGCTCGGTGACGGCTGCGGCGGCGGCCAGCGTCGGGATCGCTCCGAACCACGGGCCGTCGCGGAAGCTACGCCAGGACAGGTGGTCGTAGGTGTACGCCGCGTGGAAGGCGAGCTGCTCGGCCCGTGACCAGGCCGAACGCCCGCCCTCGCGCCAGCGGCGGTACGGAAGGATCACGGTGCTCAGACGCAGACTCATACCTCGGAGCCTACGGTGGCGCTCAGCGGGGCGAAGACGGTGGCGGCCAGGCCGCCGGCGAGCGTGACGATGGTGAGGGCGCGGATGCGGTCCCTTCCCCACCAGCGGGTGAGGGCGGCGAGGCGGGCTGGTAGAAGGTGGCGGGCATGGCGACTCCGGCCAGCAGCCAGGCGGCGGTGAAGGCCGCGAGGCCGTCAGGCCACGCCCGACCTCCCCGACCGAGCCTGATCTTTCCCGCCGGTGATCCGCAAGAAACGGACAACGACAGCGATGTCCAGCTTGCGGAAAGACCCCTGCCGGGTTCGTCCATCCGTGGTTCCATGTCTGGACATATTCCGTTTACCCGAAACGGGCAGGGTACTTGTTCACGGCACTCACGGGGCACCGGACTGTCACCCCACTGGCTTCACGGATCTCCGTGCGGGAGGAGCACGCCCATGCGTCGTCGGCCTTTCGCGCTGTGCGCGGTGCTGACCGTCTGTCTGACCGGGTGCGCCGCGGTGGACAGCGGGCCCCGCGTCGAGGGGCTGGCCCCGACCGGTATCCCCTGGTCAGGGCCGACGTACGTGGAGGACTGGCAGGCCGTGCCTCGGGAGCGACCGGACCTGATCAGCATGGTTGAGGGCCCTCCCCTGGACCGGCTTGCGTGGCGGGACTGGGGATCGCCCCGGGCCACCGCGACCGGCTACGTGATCGACCTGGACTGTCTGCCCCAGTGTGCCGACGACGGGCCGCCGAGCTACCGGGTCAGGGTCGTGCTCAGCGGCCTCGTCAAACGCCAGTACGCGGCGTACTACAGCCACGCCTCCGTCACGGCCGTACGACCGCCTGCCCCTGACTGGGCCGTGGACTACTCCAGCCTGCCGTTGCACGTGCCCGCAGCCTGACCGCGCCCGAAGAGAAGGGCGCCCGTGAGGAGCCCGGAGAGCAAGCACCGGAGAAGAGGCACATGCACGAGGTTCTGCTGGTCGAGGACGACGACCTGATCCGCGAGGCGACCCGGCTCACGCTGGAGGCACACGGCTACCGCGTCCGTACGGCGGCCGACGGGGTGGCCGGACTCGACATGTTCCGCGACCGCAGACCCGACGTGGCCGTGCTGGACATCATGCTGCCCCGGCTGAACGGGGTGAGCCTGGCCGGCCGGATCCGCGAGGAGTCCGGGGTACCGGTGCTGCTGATCTCGGCGCGCAACGACCCGGTGGACGTCGTCATGGGCTTGGAGGCGGGCGCCGACGACTACGTCACCAAGCCCTTCGACGGCCCGGTCCTGGTGGCCCGCATCCGGGCCCTGCTGCGCCGGGCCGCGCCCGCCGAGCGGCCGTCACCGACCGGCCCTCTGTGCTTCGGGGACCTGACCTTCTGCGCGGTGTCGCTGGAGGTGCGCCGGGACGGCCGGCTCCTCACCCTGACCACCACGGAGCTGAAACTGCTGCGGGAGTTCGCCGCCTCCCCGGGCACGGTGCTCACCCGGGACCTGCTGCTGGAGCGGGTGTGGGACTACGCCTGGTCCGGCGACACCCGGGTGGTCGACGTGGGCGTACAGCGGCTGCGGGCCAAGATCGGCCGCGAGCGCGTCGAGACGGTCCGCGGCGTCGGCTACAAGCTGCGCGGCTGAGGCCGGCACCGTGCACCCTGTCGAGAGGCGGCCCGCGTGAACGTCGGTACGAAGGTCGCGTTGGTCGTTGCCACCACGGCCGTGTGCGTGGCCGCCGCGATCGGTGTGCTCGTGCACCGGATCACCGCCGGGAACCAGCTGGCCACCGCCCGCACGGACCTGGACCGGCAGCTTCTGAGTGCGGCGTACGACTACGCGGCCGCCCGGAAGTCCCCGGCCCGCGTCGACCCCCCGAACCTGCCCGGCCCGGTGGCCGAGGCCGTGCGCCAGGGGGTCCGGGTGACCTACCTGCAGACCGGCGGCACGCACCCGGTGTTGTGGGCGGCGACCCGCGTGTCGGACCGCAACGTGCTCGTGCTGTCGCGCTCCTACGCCCCCGAGGCACAGTCCCTGGCCGACCTGGACAGGACACTGGTCGCCACGGGCGCGGCCGCCACCGTGGTGGCGTCCCTGACCGGCCTGGTGCTCGGTGTGCGGATGGGCCGCCGGGCCACGGCCGCCGCCCGCACCGCCGAACGCATCGCCCACGGGGAGCTGGGCGCCCGGGTCGCTCCGGACGGCCGCGACGAGATCGCCCGTCTCGCCGTCTCCGTCAACACCATGGCGGACGCGCTCAGCGCCCGGCTGGAGGCCGAGCGCCGGGTGACCGCCGACATCGCCCACGAGCTGCGTACCCCGGTCACGAGCATGGCGACCGCGAGCGGCCTGCTGCCGCCCGGCCCGGCGTCGCAGCTGATGGCCGCCGGCGTGCGCAGGCTGCGGACGCTGGTCGAGGACGTGCTGGAGGTGGCCCGCCTCGACGCCGACGCCGCGGTCGTGGAGTGCGAGCCGCGCCAGATGAGCGCCATGGCCCGGCGCGCGGTCACCGGACTGGAGGCGGTGGAGGTCCGCGTGGTCCGGGACGCGGTCGTCACGACCGACCCGCGCCGGGTGGAGCGGATCCTCACCAACCTCGCCGCCAACGCGCTCCGGCACGGCGCCCCGCCCGTGCTGGTGGAGGTCGCCGGACCGGAGGTGTGCGTCCGCGACGACGGTCCCGGCTTCCCGCCCGAGCTGCTCGCGGTGCTGCACGCCTCCGGCCCGCAGCGTTTCCGCACCGGCTCCCCGGCCGGCGGCACGGGCCTCGGCCTGACCATCGCCGTCGGCCAGGCCCGCCTGATCGGCGCCCGCCTGTCCTTCCGCAACCGACCCGAGGGCGGCGCGGAGGCGGTCCTGCGGCTGCCGGCCGGTGAGCCCGGCAGCGGCTGTACGGGGACGTGACAAAGAACCGTCTCCCGTGATGGAAAGCCGTTACGCGGCCGAGCGGCCCTGGCGACGTTCGCCTCCTACGTTTCTCTCATCCGACCCGCACGACCGGTCCTGGCTGCAGGAACGTACAGAGAGACGAACTCCATGAACGTGAACGTGATCACGCGCTTCGGCGTCCCCGCGGCCCTGGCGGCCACGCTGATCGGCGGCGCCTCGCTCGAAGGCTTCACCCAGGCGCACACCACTCACGCCGACGCGGCCCACAGTGTCACCCTCAACCCCGGTGACGTCGAACTCTCCTCCAGCTCACAGCAGTTCCACGCGATGAACTGGCCGCTCGTGGCAGGGCCCTCGGGCGCCAACAACTACGCCTCCATGATCGGCAACCTGCGGGCACAAGCCCGTATGTACGCCAACGCACAGCGCCGGCGGATCCTGGACGCGGACGGCGTCCAGCGGAACATCGACATCACCGACCAGAGCGAGGACAACCAGTTCGCCGACATCACCATCTCGATCCCCGGCGGCCCGGCGCTGCACGCGGTCGTCCGCCTCAGCAACTACTACGTCGTGCAGTTCTATTACATCAACGGCGGCCACAGGCACACGTTCAACCTTGCCGACGTTGCCACGCCTTCGGGCAGCTCCGTCACAACAGGCTTTCCCGAGGGGTACGACGCCCTGTCCGGGCCGCGCTGGGCCAACAGGGCCCTCAACACCGTGAACCTCGGACACACGGCGTTCGAGAGCGCTGTCCTGACCCTGCGTAACCCCGCGGCCAGCCAGCAGGCACGGGCGAGGTCGATGCAGACCCTGATCATCGGCATCGCGGAAGGAGCTCGTATCCGAGAGATCGAGGAGAGCGTCCACGCCCACTGGAGGAACTCCGACCAGCACACCCTCACCGACCAGGACGTGCACGCCATGCGCAACTGGGGGGCTGCGAGCGACATCCTCCGGAACAACGGAGGCAGGCACGTGACCCTCTACGGCCGTTCGGTCCACAACGCCGCGACCGCCGCGATCTTCCTTCTCACGGCACTCGGAGCCAGGCACGTCAGCTCGTCCGGCGGCCACGACGGCGAGCTCTAGCCGCCGCGTAGCCGAGGGGATCCTCACCCCTCGGCCCTCACAGATCCGTACGTGCGCGCGGTCTGAAGCTCGCCGTGCGGTACGGGCAGGCGTGGGTGACGACGGGCGACCCCCGGCTGTACGAGAGCGGCACGCCCGAGCAGTCGCTCCAGGCCCTGCGCGGGCAGACCGAGAGGCTGGCCGACGCGTGCGCCGCGATCGGCCGGGACCTGAGCGGCCTCGACAGGATTTTGCTCACCGCGTTCACCCCGGACCGGGGACGGCCGCTGGAGTCCGTGGACGCGTTCGTCGACTTCGCGGGCCGGCACCAGGAGCTGGGCTTCACCGAGATCGTGATCCACTGGCCCGTCCCCGACTCCGGCTTCGCGGCCGACGAGCAGGTCTTCGAGCGCATCGCCACAGAGGCACTGGCCCAGCTGCGCTGCCCCTTCCCGGCAGGGCGGGCCGGTCACCGGTGCGGGCGCCCGCCCGGTCCTGCGCGCGCATACGCGAGAATGGCCGGGTGACCTCAGCGACCAGAGAGCCCGAGACGCCCGCCGCCGCCCTGCCCATCCGGTTGATCGCCACCGACCTCGACGGCACACTGCTGCGCGACGACAAGTCGGTGTCCCCGCGCACGGTCGCCGCCCTGGCCGCCGCCGAGGCCGCGGGCGTCGAGGTCTTCTTCGTGACGGGCCGCCCGGCCCGCTGGATGGACATCGTCAGCGAGCACGTCCACGGTCACGGTCTGGCGATCTGCGGCAACGGCGCCGCCGTGGTCGACCTCCACGGCGGCCCCGGCTCCCACCGCTTCGTGAAGGTGCGGGAGCTGGCCAGGGACAACGCGCTGGACGCCGTACGGCTGCTGCGCGGGGCCGCGCCGGGGACCGTGTACGCCGTGGAGCAGACGTACGGCTTCCACCAGGAACCGGAGTATCCGAAGCTGCACATGGAGGTGCCGGACAATCTGGCGCCCGCGGAGAAGCTGCTGGCCCCGGGCGGGCCGAGCGACGGTGAGCCCGTGCTCAAGATCCTCGCGTACCACCGCACGATCGACCCCGACGCGTTCCTCACCACCGCCCGGATCGCGATCGGCGACCGTGCCACCGTCACCCGGTCCAGCCCCAGCGCCCTGCTGGAGATCAGCGGTCCCGGTGTCTCCAAGGCGAGCACCCTGGCCCTGTCCTGCGCGGAGCGGGGCATCTCGCACGAGGAGGTCGTCGCGTTCGGAGACATGCCGAACGACGTCGAGATGCTCACCTGGGCGGGCCGGTCGTACGCGATGGGCAACGCGCACCCCGATGTCCTCGCGGCGGCCTCGGGGCGGACGGCGCCCAACAACGAGGACGGGGTGGCCGTCGTGATCGAGCGGCTGCTCGCGGAACGCCTCTGAGAGCGCCGCCTCTCGGGCGCAACTCCTACAACTGCACCCCACGCGCCGCCAGCCACGGCGCCGGGTCCACCCCCGACCCCAGTTCCGGTGTGACGCGTACCTCGAAGTGCAGGTGCGGGCCGGTCGAGTTGCCGGTCGTGCCGGTCTGGCCGATCCACCGGCCCGGGGTCACCCGCTGACCCTGGTCGACCGTGACGGCGGCGAGGTGCGCGTACTGCGAGTAGTAGCCCCCGGCATGCTCGATCACGATCTCGATGCCGAAGGCACCCCCGCACGACACCGACACCACCGTGCCCGCACCGACCGCCCGCACCGGAGTGCCGATCGGCACCGCGAAGTCCTGCCCGGTGTGCCCGTTCGCCCACCGGTCGCCGCCGCTGCCGAAACTCGCGGAGAGTTCGTACGTCTCCACGGGCGTGACGTACTCCGGCATGGTCCCGGGGTCCGGCTGGTCGAGCCGGACGGCGCCCCGGCACGAGCCCGCCGCGACCGAGGCGTCGGCCCGGCCCTGCAGCGTCCAGCGGGCCTCTTCGAGCTTCTCCTCGATCGTCCGCTTCAGCTTGGCGATTTCACCGTTCCGCCGCTCCAGTTTCTGCCGCTGCGCCGCCGCCTTCGCCTCGTCGGCGGCGAGCCGCGCCTCTGCGCGCCGGCTCTTGCCGATCGCGTTGTTGACGGCGAGATCGGCCTGCCACACGGCCCGCTGACCGCGCATCAGCTCCTCGGGGCTGTCCGCGAACAGCATCTGTGCGGTGAGCGGCAGGCCGCCGCCGTCGCGGTACTGGCCGCGTGCGATACGGCCCAGGTCCTCGTGCAGGACGGCGATGTCGCGTCGTTCACGGGCGAGGAGTTCCTCGTACCGCCGGGCTCTTGCCCCCTCCGCCTCGGCCTCCCGCCGTCCGGCCTCGTACTGCTGTGTCACCACGGCGGCATCCGCGTACAGCCGGGTCACCTCGGCACTGAGGCCCGAGTCCGTACCGGAGTCAGGTCCGGGGCCCGCGCCGTCGCCCGAGGCGACGGTGGGCCGGGCGAGCAGGACCGCGAGCGCGCACAGCAGTGCCGGAACGAGCAGCGGATGACGGCGACGTGATCCCATGTCAGCGATCGTGTACCGCAAACCGGTCCGGAGGCCTGTTCAAGTCGTACGCCTGGGGGACCCGTTGCCACGAACGGCTCAGTGACGGGGTCCGTGACAGGTATCAGTACGGCGCCTGCCACTCCACCGTCGTACCGCCGCCGTCCGGGCCGATGCCGGGTCCGTGGCGGCTGTCGCCGCCCAGCGACTCGGCACGCCGTTTCAGGTTCCTGAGGCCGCTGCGCCGACCGCCCTCGGGGATGCCGGCACCGTCGTCGGCGACAGTCAGCCGGACTCCCGGCCGGCCGTCCGGCAGGTTCACCTTCGCGTCGACGACGACATCGATGCGGGACGCCCCGGCATGGCGGTAGGCGTTGGACAGCCCCTCACGCAGCGCGGCGACGAGGTTCTTGCCGGTCAGCTCACCCACGGCGGTGTCGACCGGGCCGGTTACCCGGAGCGAGGGCCTGAAGCCGAGCGCCACGGCGGCCATGTGGATCTCCCGCTCCACCCGGGTGGACAGCTCGGACGGGACCTTGCCGGGGTCGTCCTGGAGCGCGAAGATCGCGGTGCGGATCTCCCGGATGGTGACGTCGAGTTCGTCGACGGCCCTGCCGACGCCGTCCCGTACGCCGGGCGCGACCGATCCGCGCTGGGCGCTCTCCAGCATCATCCCGGTGGCGAACAGCCGCTGGATGACGAGATCGTGCAGGTCACGGGCGATCCGGTCGCGGTCTTCGTACACCGCGAGCCGTTCCCGGTCACGCTGTGCCTCGGCCATCATCAGCGCGAGCGCGGCCTGCGCGGCGAACTGGACGGCGAGCACGCGCTCCGTCTCCGTGAACGCGCGCTCTCCCCGCGCGCGGGGCATGGCGAGGCTGCCGACGACGCGGCCGTCGCTCTGCAGGGGCAGCAGCATGGTGGGCCCGTAGTCGCGGGTGAGGGCGGCGCCGAGAGCCAGCCGGGGGTCGGTGGCCGCGTCCGCGACGAACACCGGCTCGCCGTCGAGGAGTTCGGCGACGACCTCGCTCTCCGGCGGGACGATGACGCCGAGCGCGTCGGAGGGCCGTTCCGCGTCCACGGCGACGATCTCCAGGCCGCCCTCGTCGGCGGGCAGCAGTACGATCCCGGCCGCGGCCCCGGAGAGCCGGCGGGCCTGTTCGGCGACGATCCGGAGGGAGTCGCCGATGTCTCCGCCCGAGAGCAGTGCGGTGGTCACGGCCACGGACCCGTCGATCCAGCGCTCGCGCTGCCGGGCCGCCTCGTACAGGCGGGCGTTGCCGATGGCGATGCCCGCCTCGGTGGCCAGCACCCGGACCAGCGTCAGGTCGTGGTCGGTGAACGGCCCGCCGCCGTGCTTGTCACCCAGGTACAGGTTCCCGAAGACCTCGCCGTGCGCACTGATCGCAACGCCGACAAAGCCGCGCGCCAGCAGCCCTTCGTGTCCGTCGGCCGGCTCCGCGACCCCACGGACGTTCTCCTCGGCGCCGTCGCCGACGTCGCGGTGGTGAACGAAGTCGGCGAAGCCACGACCGTCCTCGGCCGCGATCCCGATGGCCGTGTGCCCGGCGCCGGCCAGGGCAGCCGCCGTCACGCAGATCCGCTCAAGCGTGGCATGGGGCCCGAGCCCGCTCCCGACGGCTCGCATCGCCTTGAGCAACTGCGGCAGGCACGGCTCGGGACGAAGCGGTGGGTCGGACATCCCATGAGCCTAATAAGTACTCTTTGTCACCGAAAGTCGAGTGGAGCGGCTCCCCTGCCCAACGGGCGGGACCAGCGCACCTCCGCCGCCAGCGCCAACAGCTCGGACTCCGCCTCCCGCTCCGCCATCCCCCGCAGCGGCCCGTCGACGGCGGCCAGCTCCGCGTACGTCCCCCGCTGCACGACCTGTCCGCCGTCCAGCACGATCACCTCGTCCACGGCGTCGAGACCGGCCAGCCGGTGGGTGATGAGCAGCGTCGTACGACCTTCGGTGGCGGCCACCAGATCGGCGGTGAGCGCGTCGGCGGTCGGCAGGTCTAGGTGTTCGGCGGGCTCGTCGAGCACAAGCACCGGGAAGTCCGCGAGCAGCGCCCGGGCGAGCGCCAGCCGCTGCCGCTGTCCGCCGGACAGCCGCGCCCCATGCTCGCCGACCAGTGTGTCGAGCCCGTCGGGCAGCGACTCGGCCCAGTCCAGCAGGCGTACCCGCGCGAGCGCGTCCCGCAGGTCGCCCTCGGTCGCGTCCTTCTTCGCCAGCAGCAGGTTCTCGCGCACAGAGCTGTCGAAGACGTGCGCGTCCTGGGCGCACAGCCCGACCAGGCGCCGTACGTCGTCACCGTCCAACGCGTACGCGTCCACGCCGCCCAGGGTGTAGGAGCCGGCGCCCGCGTCCAGGAACCGCAGGAGCACCTGCGCAAGGGTCGTCTTGCCGGACCCGGACGGGCCGACCACCGCGATCCGCTGCCCTTCGTCGATCGTCAGATCGAGGCGGGCGAGCGCGTCCCGGGCCTGTCCGGCATGGCGGGCGGCCAGGCCCTGGACGACGACCGGGAAGGGTGACTGCGGCGCCGGCCGCGGCTGTTCCGGTTCACGTACGGGCTCGGGCGCGTCCAGGACCTCGTACACGCGCTCCGCGCTCCTGCGCACCCGCTGCCGGTACCGCACGGCGAGCGGCAGTCCGAGGACGGCCTCGAAGGCGGCCAGGGGAGTGAGGACGACAACGGCCATCACCACACCGCCGAGCCGCCCGTCGGCGACCGCTTGAGCGCCCGCGAGAGCGGTGGCCGCGACGGTCAGTCCGGTCAGCAGCGCGGTGAGTCCGTCACCGAGCGCGGTGGCGGTCGCGGCTCGCGAGGTGATCCGGGTGAGCGCGCCGTCGGCCTGCCGTACTTGCTCGGTACGTCCGTTCAGGGCGCCCGCGACCGTCGACTCGGCGGTCCCGGTGAGCAGGTCGGCCACGTGCGTGGCCAGTACCCCGCGGGCCGGGGCGAGCCGGCGTTCCGCCCGCCGCGCCACGGCACTGGTCACGAGGGGAACGCCGACACCGGCCGCGAGCAGCCCGGCGGCGAGCACGGCCCCGGCCTCCGGCAGGAGCCACGCCGTGAACCCGACGGAGGCGGCGGAGACGACGAGAGCGGCCCCGGCGGGCAGCAGCCAGCGCAGCCAGTAGTCCTGGAGGGCGTCCACGTCGGCGACGAGCCGCGACAGCAGGTCACCGCGCCGGGTCGTCCGCAGTCCGGCGGGCGCCAGCCGCTCCAGGCGCCGGTAGACGGCGACCCGGGTGTCGGCCAGCATCCGCAGCACGGCCTCGTGCGACACCAGCCGCTCGGCGTACCGGAAGACGGCCCGGCCGATCCCGAAGGCCCGCGTGGCCGTCACGGCGACCATCAGATACAGCACGGGCGGCTGTTGCGAGGCCCGCGAGATAAGCCATCCGGAGGTCGCCATGAGCCCGACGGCACTGCCGAGCGCGAGACTTCCGAGCAGCAGCGCGAGTCCGAGCCGCCCGCGCCGGGCCCCGGACATGGCCCGCACCCGCGCGAGCACACCCTGGCGCCCTGCGGGAGCGCCCGGCACACGTTCTTCCTCGTCGGGCGCGGGAAGCTGCGCACCCCGCGGAGTGCCGATGAGGAGCCCGTCGCCGCCGAAGGAACCGCCTGCCTGCTCGGGGTGAGGCAGCTGAGCGGGGCGGACAGCCTCCTCCAGCCGCACCACCCGGTCGGCCACCCCCAGCAGCGCCGGCCGGTGCACGACCAACAGCACCGTCCGCCCGACGGCAAGGCGCCGAACGGCGGCCACGACCTCGGCCTCGGTCTCCCCGTCCAGCGCGGCCGTCGGCTCGTCGAGCAGCAGTACAGGCCGGTCCGCGAGGAACGCCCGGGCGAGCGCGAGCCGTTGCCGCTGCCCGGCGGAGAGCCCGGCCCCGTCCTCACCGAGCACCGCATGGACGCCCTTGGGCAGCGCCTCCACGAACTCCAGCGCACCGGCATCGGCCAGTGCCCTCCGTACGGCGTTGTCGTCTGCGGCGGGCCGGGCCAGCCGTACGTTCTCGGCGATCGACCCGGCGAACAGGTGAGGCCGCTGCGGCACCCAGGCCACCCGCGAACGCCACCGCTCCAGGTCGACGCCGGCAAGATCGGCGCCCCCGACACACACCCGCCCTTCCGTCGGCCGTACGAACCCGAGCAGCGCGTACAGCAGCGTCGACTTGCCCGCACCGCTCGGCCCGACGAGCGCGACGGTCTCCCCGGCCTCGACAGCGAAGGACACGTCCGCCACCGCGTCCGCCGACCGCCCGGGATAACGGACCGTCACTCCCTCGAAGGCCACCCCGCCCTCCGGAACCGCTCCGGTCCCGGATTCCGGCACCGGCGTCTCCAGCACGGCGAAGATCTCCTCCGCCGCGGCCAGCCCCTCCGCCGCCGCGTGGAACTGGGCACCCACCTGCCTGAGCGGCAGGTACGCCTCGGGCGCGAGGATGAGAATGACGAGCCCGATGTACAGGTCCATCTCACCGTGCACGAGCCGCATACCGATGGTCACCGCGACCAGCGCCACGGACAGCGTGGCCAGCAGTTCCAGCGCGAAGGACGAGATGAAGGCGATCCGCAGGGTCCGCATGGTCGCCTGCCGGTACTCACCGGTGATCCGCCGGATCGAGTCGGCCTGCGCCTTGGCCCGGCCGAACACCTTCAGCGTCGGCAGCCCGGCCACGACATCGAGGAAGTGGCCCGACAACCGTGACAGCAGCCGCCACTGCCGGTCCATCCTGGACTGTGTGGCCCAGCCGATCAGGACCATGAAGACCGGAATGAGCGGCAGGGTGCCGACGATGATCGCGGCCGACACCCAGTCCTCGGTGACGATCCGCGCCAGCACAGCCACGGGTACGACCACCGCGAGCCCCAACTGGGGCAGATAGCGCGAGAAGTAGTCGTCGAGCGCGTCGACTCCCCGGGTCGCGAGGGCGACCAGTGACCCGGTCCGCTGCCCGCTCAGCCACCCGGGGCCGAGCGCGACGGACCGCTCCAGCAATCGCCCGCGCAGCTCCGACTTCACCGCCGCGCTCGTCCGGTGCGCTGCCAGCTCGGTGAGCCAGGAGACGACGGCCCGGCCACCGGCGACGGCCACCAGCAACAGCAGGGGAGTGCGGAGTTCGGTGACCGACAGACCATGCTGGAAGGCGCCGACCACCACCTCGGCGATGAGCATGGCCTGTGCGATGACCAGCCCCGCGCCGACGGCACCCAGGCCGACAACCGCCAGCAGGAAGCGGCGCGTGGCACCGGCGTACCGGAGGAGCCGCGGATCGATTGGTTTCACGTGAAACATGCCCTTCGGTCCAGGGTGGTGGTTTCACGATGTTTCACGTGAAACATCGTGAAAC
>NZ_JAVFVX010000610.1:0-242 GCF_033441795.1 Streptomyces sp. ADMS
GGAGGGCACCGTCATCCGCTCCTGGCTGCTCGACCTGGCGGTCAACGCCCTCGACGAGGACGAGCACCTGGACAGGCTGCGTGGTTTCGCGGCGGACTCCGGGGAAGGCCGCTGGACCGTGGAGGCCGCCATCGACCACGCGGTTCCGCTGCCCGCGATCACCGCGTCGCTGTTCGCGCGGTTCGCGTCCCGGCAGGACGACTCCCCGCAGATGAAGATGATCGCGGCGCTGCGCAACCAGT
>NZ_JAVFVX010000611.1:0-242 GCF_033441795.1 Streptomyces sp. ADMS
CCACGTCCGCCGTGTCGTGGTGGAACCAGTCCGTGAACGCCATGAAACGCAGCCAACGATGATCGGCGGCGTGCCGCACCGCCTCCGGGAACGGGACGTCGTCGGGCAGCCCCATGAGCGCGTACAGACTGTTCCAGGCGTGCAGTCGGGCGTACGCGGCACATTGCCCCTGGCCGTTCACCCCGCCATCGGATGGCGATCAAGGGCGTCTCCCCCTATCTGCGGTACGACGACGCTGATGC
>NZ_JAVFVX010000612.1:0-242 GCF_033441795.1 Streptomyces sp. ADMS
GGAGGGCACCGTCATCCGCTCCTGGCTGCTCGACCTGGCGGTCAACGCCCTCGACCAGGACGAACACCTGGAGCGGCTGCGCGGTTTCGCGCAGGACTCCGGCGAGGGCCGGTGGACGGTCGAGGCGGCCGTCGACAACTCCGTGCCGCTGCCCGCCATCACGGCTTCCCTCTTCGCGCGGTTCGCCTCCCGGCAGGACGACTCCCCGCAGATGAAGATGATCGCGGCGCTGCGCAACCAGT
>NZ_JAVFVX010000613.1:0-241 GCF_033441795.1 Streptomyces sp. ADMS
TCTTGATGTCGCCGGTCTCGTCCGCGATCAGCACCGCGTCGTCGGCGGCCAGGGCGGCGACCGCGTGAGCGCGGACCCGGTCGCGCAGTTCGTCCGCATCCCATGCGGCCTTGGCCAGGAAGCCCTGCAACCGGTCCGGGTTGGGGTGGCCGGCAGCCTCCGCGAGCTGCCACAGGTTCTTGCGCGGCACCTCGCTGAGCAGCCCCCGCACCATCGCCCGCAGGTTCTCCCGGGAGGCCGG
>NZ_JAVFVX010000614.1:0-241 GCF_033441795.1 Streptomyces sp. ADMS
GACAGGGACTGCCAGCCCGAGACCTTCTCCAGCGCCTCGTAGAACTTCGTCGAGGTGTACACAGGGTCGAGGATCTCGTTCGCGGTACCCCATCCCTGCAATGGACGCTGCTGGAACAACCCGAGGCTGTCGCGGTCACCGTAGGTCAGGTTCCGCAGCCCACTCTCCTGCAAGGCGGTCGCCAGTGCCACGATCTGGCCCCGGGCCGGGATGTTCATCGCGACACCGGTGGCCTGGATGG
>NZ_JAVFVX010000615.1:0-241 GCF_033441795.1 Streptomyces sp. ADMS
GCCGGGGCCTGTGGAAAGTCGCAGGTCGGAGCTTCATCACCCAGCACATCCTGCATCCGGCCGAGCGCGAGCTGTTCGACACCGACGCCCGCATGTCCGGCAAACGCGCCGAGCTCACGAAAACTGAAGCGCCCTTGGTGCCTCTCCAGCGCCGGGAGGTGCGGCGATGAGTCCACGTGGGGTCGTGGGTTCCCGGTCCGGGCTCGTCCCCGGTCTCCGGTTCGGTGCGGTCGAGAACGCC
>NZ_JAVFVX010000616.1:0-241 GCF_033441795.1 Streptomyces sp. ADMS
GACAGGGACTGCCAGCCCGAGACCTTCTCCAGCGCCTCGTAGAACTTCGTCGAGGCGTGCACCGGGTCGAGGATCTCGTTCGCGGTGCCCCATCCCTGCGACGGACGCTGCTGGAACAACCCGAGGCTGTCGCGGTCGCCGTAGGTCAGGTTCCGCAGGCCGCTCTCCTGCAAGGCGGTCGCCAGGGCCACGATCTGGCCCCGGGCCGGGATGTTCATCGCGACACCGGTGGCCTGGATGG
>NZ_JAVFVX010000617.1:0-241 GCF_033441795.1 Streptomyces sp. ADMS
GCCGGGGCCTGTGGAAAGTCGCAGGTCGGAGCTTCATCACCCAGCACATCCTGCACCCGGCCGAGCGCGAGCTGTTCGACACCGACGCCCGCATGTCCGCAAACCCCCGTGAGTTCACTGCGACTGACGGTTTCTCAATTCTCCTGCAGCGCAAGGAGATGCGGCAATGAGTCCACGTGGGGTCGAGGGTTCCCGGTCCGGGCTCGTCCCCGGTCTCCGGTTCGGTGCGGTCGAGAACGCC
>NZ_JAVFVX010000618.1:0-240 GCF_033441795.1 Streptomyces sp. ADMS
AGGGGTCGAACGTGGCGTCCACATCAACCCGGTAGCCGGCCTTGCGCAGCAGCGCAACGGTCTGTGTGGCGCGGTTCTGCCCATCACGCTGCTGGTTGGCCAGCGCGTACAGGTTGGGATGGTCGGGGACGGGGTGGAAGTCGAATCCCTTCAACATCCAGGTCCTTGCAGGCAGTTGCTTGGGGCTGGAGGCGACGATGCCGAAGTCGGGGTGGCGGCCGACTGCGATGTCGGGAAGCG
>NZ_JAVFVX010000619.1:0-240 GCF_033441795.1 Streptomyces sp. ADMS
AGGGGTCGAACGTGGCGTCCACATCAACCCGGTAGCCGGCCTTGCGCAGCAGCGCGACGGTCCGTGTGGCGCGGTCCTGCCCATCACGCTGTTGGTTGGCCAGCGCGTACAGGTTGGGGTGGTCGGGGACGGGGTGGAAGTCGAATCCCTTCAACATCCAGGTCCTTGCGGCCAGTTGCTTGGGACTGGAGGCGACGATGCCGAAGTCGGGGTGGCGGCCGACTGCGATGTCGGGAAGCG
>NZ_JAVFVX010000061.1:0-50769 GCF_033441795.1 Streptomyces sp. ADMS
GGCCCGTTCAGGGCCGTAGGGGGTCTGGGGGCAGCGCCCCCAGGTACGGGATGGGTCGGGTAGGGGCGGCGGGGGCGAGAACAACCCCGGACCCACCCCCACCCCCACCCCGACTCACCGCCGCCGCCGCACCAGCTCCGGCAGCGGCCACCGCCGGTTGATCAGAAACGCGCCCCCCGCCAACAGCACCAGCACACCACCCGTGATCCCCAGCGCGACGCCGATCCCGCCATCGCCCGACCCGGACTCGCCCAACGCGTTCGCGACCGGCGACGCGGAAGCGCCGCCCTCGCCGGAACCCTCGCCCGAGCCGCCGTCCGACGTCCCGCCCCCCGCCTCTCCGGAGTCGGTCGCGGCGTCGGTCGAACCCGGCTGGGCGCTTGACCCCGCCGCGCCCTTGGGCGCGACCAGCTCGCCCACCGGCTGCACCTTTCCGGCAGCCCGGAAGCCCCAGTCGAGCAGCCGGGCGGTCTCCTTGTAGACCTCGTTGTGCTCGTTCTTCTCCGGGTTCATGACCGTGACCAGCAGCACCTTGCCGCCCTGCTCGGCGACCCCCGTGAAGGTCGCGCCCGCGTTGGTGGTGTTGCCGTTCTTCACACCCGCGATGCCCGGGTACACGGAGACGTCCGAGTCGCCGGCGAGCAGCCGGTTGGTGTTCTGGATCTCGAAGGTTCCGCGAACCGTCTTGCCCTGCTTGTCCTTCTTCGTCTCGCCCGGGAACTTGGCCGTCACGGTCGAGCAGTACTCGCGGAAGTCCTTCTTCTGCAGCCCGGAGCGTGCGAACAGCGTCAGGTCGTACGCCGACGACACCTGCCGCCGCTCGTCGTAGCCATCGGGGCTCACCACGTTCGTGTCGAGGGCCTGGAGTTCCTCCGCGTGCTCGTTCATCTCCTTGACCGTGGCCTCGACGCCACCGTTCATATGGGACAGCACGTGCACCGCGTCGTTGCCGGAGCGCATGAAGACGCCGAGCCACAGGTCGTGGACCGTGTACGTCTCCTTCTCCTTGATACCGACCATGCTGGAGCCGGAGCCGATGTCCGCCAGCTCGGCGGACGTGACCTCGTGCTTCATCGTCTTGGGGAACTTCGGCAGCACGGTGTCGGCGAACAGCATCTTCAGCGTGCTCGCCGGGGGCAGCCGCCAGTGGGCGTTGTGCGCGGCGAGGACGTCACCGGACTCGGCGTCCGAGACGATCCACGAGCGGGCGGTGATGTCCTTGGGGATCACCGGCACACCGTCGGAGAGGTTCACCTGGGTCCCGGCCAGCCCGAGGCGTTCCCCGCCCACGGTCGACATGTTCGCCGGGGGAGTGGCCGACGGCGTGGCGCTCGGCGACGGCTTGGGGGCCGCGAACGCCGGTACGGGCACGGTCAGCGCGGCGGACAAGATGGTGGCGGAAGCGACCAGCAAGGATCGCTCGACGGCTTTTTTCGAGGCGGGCACGATCGAGAACGTACATGTACTGGCCCGCGAAGTCGTACCGCCCCCAGGCCGAACGCTCGCACCGCCCTCCCCACCCCGGCCACGGGGCCCGGTGCCGGACAGCGATACTGAACCCATGAAGCTCAGCCGCCCCGTGTCCTGGTTCCTGCTCGCCTTCGGGGTGTGGAGCTGGGTCATCTGGGTCACTTTCATCAAGAATCTGGTCAAGGACGGCAGCGGACTCGCGTTCGACGACGCGGGCACCCCGACGGCGTACTTCTGGGTGCATCTGGTGCTCGCGGTCGTCTCCTTCGTATTGGGGACGATCGTCGGGGGCATCGGGTTGCGCGGACTGCGCGCTTTGCGCCAGACCTCATAACAGGGGACACACCCGCATGGTCATCGTTTTCCTGCTCGCCGCGGTCACCGCTCTTGTCGGACTGCACTGGTACGTCTGGCGCCGCCTGGTGCGCGACACGACCGCCGGTCCCGGCCGCGCCCGCCGTATCGGCACGGCGGTGTTCGTCGCCCTGCCCGTCCTGATGGTCGCGGCCTTCGTCGCGGAGCGCGGCGGCGCGCCCTTCTGGCTCCAGCGCACGCTGGCCTGGCCGGGCTTCCTGTGGCTGGCCCTGTTCATCTACCTGGGGCTGGGCCTGATCGCGGGGGAAGCCGTACGGCCCCTGCTGAGCCGGTTCCTGGAACGGCGCAGGCCGGCCGAGACCCCCGCGGCGCCCGTACCGCTCCGGAAGGCGGAAACCGTACCGGCGGGGGCAGCCGAGGCCGTGGAACCCGCGACGGCGGCGCCTGACACCCCGGACGTTCCCCAGTCCCCGGACTCCTCGAACTCTCCGAACTCTCCGAGCGCCCCGGGCACCCCCGACTCCCCCCGCCTCCTCGCCGCCCCCTCCCGGCGCCTGTTCGTCTCCCGTGTCGTGGCCGGCGCCGCGGCCGCGGCCGCGGTAGGGACCGTCGGATACGGCACGTACGGCGTCGTACGCGGGCCCCGCGTCAAGCGGGTCACCGTGCCGCTGGCCAAACTCCCGCGCGGCGCCCACGGGTTCAGGATCGCCGTCGTCAGCGACATCCACCTCGGGCCCGTCCTCGGCCGGGGTTTCGCGCAGAAGGTCGTCGACACGATCAACTCCACCCAGCCCGATCTGATCGCGGTCGTCGGCGACCTGGTCGACGGCAGTGTGAAGGACCTCGGCCCGGCCGCCGCCCCCCTCGCCCAACTCCGGGCGCGCCACGGGGCGTTCTTCGTGACCGGGAACCACGAGTACTTCTCCGGTGCCGAGGAGTGGGTCGAGGAGGTACGGCGGCTCGGTCTGCGCCCGCTGGAGAACGCGCGCGTCGAACTGCCCGCCTTCGACCTCGCCGGGGTCAACGACATCGCCGGTGAGAGCGAGGGCCAGGGCCCCGACTTCGCCAAGGCGCTCGGCGACCGGGACACCTCACGGGCGAGCGTGCTGCTGGCCCACCAGCCGGTGCAGATCCACGACGCCGTGGAGCACGGCGTCGACCTCCAGCTCTCCGGGCACACCCACGGCGGCCAGCTGTGGCCCGGCACCTTCATCGCGGACCTCGCCAACCCCACCCTCGCGGGCCTGGAGCAGTACGGGGACACGCAGTTGTACGTCACCCGCGGCGCCGGCGCCTGGGGCCCGCCCACGCGGGTGGGGGCGCCGTCGGACATCACCGTGGTGGAACTGGCGTCCGCACAGGCTTGATCACCGTCAGTGTTCACGACGAATCGACAAAGAATCCCGACCGGAGGAACGTCTTCCGACGGTCCGTCAATTCACTCCGCGTCAGCGAGAGTCGGCAACAGGGGTATGGCTGCTATCGCCGCATGGATCGCATACGGGTCGGGGGGAACCCTGGTGGCGGCCGGGCTTCTGGCGGCAGCGAGATACGCCACGGGTGAAGCCGTCGCGGCGTATCTCGGTAAGCTCCTGAGCTGGTATCCGAGAAGAGGTACGAAAATCGTGAAGCCGTGTGTCGCGGCGATACCGGCGTACGCCTGGCATCAATAGATCGCCGCAAGGGGGACGTGTTCGGCGGTCACTGTTCAGGTCCCTCCCTGATCGGCGGAGCTGCTGGGATGCCGCTCTGTGAAGCCGAGATGGATGCCTGCCGCGTATCCGTTCCCTGTGACGCGGAAAGCATTCCGAACAACCAGCGGGGCTCCCGTGCGATGGCGTGCCGGCAACACCGTCAGCACAACGAACGGGAGCCCCGCTGCGAGTTGCCTCACGGACACACCACCCGCTCCGGAAACGTCACAGTGACCGCCAGCCCCTCGCCCCGCGAGGTTCGCACCGCCACCTCCCCACCGTGCGCCCGCACAATCCCCTGCACGATCGCCAGCCCCAGCCCGCTCCCCAGCCCGCTCCCCGCCCCGCCCCCCGCCCGGAAGAACCGGTCGAAGATACGCGCCGCGTCCTCCGGGGCCAGCCCGGGCCCCTCGTCGGCGACACACAGCCGTACGACACCGCCCACGCGCTCCACCCCCAGCCGCACCGGCACATCCGCGGGCGTATGGGTGCGGACGTTGGCCACCAGATTGCCCAGCACCTGCCTGAGCCCGGCCTCGTCGGCCCGCACCAGGATCGCCCCGTCGGCGGCCACGCTGATCGGCCGCTCCGGTTCCTGGACCCGCAGATCCTGCGCCGCGTCCCGTACCAGACGGCTCAGGTCGACGTTCCGCAGCCGAAGTTCGGGCCGCTGGTCGAGACGGGCCAGGGTCAGCAACTCGTCCACCAGGCGGCCCATGCGGTCGGCCTCGCCGTTCATCCGGTCCCAGGCGCGCCGGCGCTCCTGCGGGTCGGTCAGCATGCCCTTGTCGTACAGCTGGAGGTAGCCGCGTATCGCGGACAGCGGGGTGCGCAGTTCGTGCGAGGCGTCGGCGACGAAGCGGCGCAGCTGGGCCGCACTGCGCTCACGGGTGCGGTGGGCCGACTCGACCTGGTGGAGCATGGTGTTGAGGGCGACCCGAAGCTGTTCGACCTCAAGGGTGGCCTCGCGGCTGGACGGGACGCGCCGGGTGAGATCGCCCTCGGCGATGGCCGTCGACGTCTCGACCATGTCCTCCAGGGGCGCCATGCGGCGGCTCACGCTGATCATCGTGAGCACGGCGAGCAGCGCGAGCAGCAGCGTCCCGACGGCCAGATCGAGCTTCAGCGCCTTGCCGAGGACGTCGTGCAGGGCGTCCGTCGAGGTGGCCAGGAGCACGGTCGTGCCGTCGGAGAGGTGGGCGGCTGTGACGCGGTAGGGGGCGTCCCGCACCCGGATGTCGTGGGGTTCGTCGTCGCGGGCGAGGGCGGCCGGGTCGGAGACGACGGCGGCGAGGGCACGCTGGTCGGCGGTGGGCGCGAACCCGGCGACGGTCACGGCCCGTTCGTTCTCGCCGAGGACCACGAAGATGCCGTCGGACACGAAGGCGTCGGCGTTCGAGACGTCGGCGTTCGACACGTCGGTGTCCGCGGAGCCGGACCCCGCTGAACCGCCGCCGCTGTCACCGGAGGTGTGCCGGTACCTGTCGGTGAGGGCGGCTAACGCGGTCAGCGAATCGATCTGCTCCAGCGTGACCCGGGAGCCGCCGATCGAGTCGCGGGCGCTCATCAGCTGGCTGTCGACGCTGTCCAGCAGATACAGCCGCATACCCATCACGCTCACACCGCTCGCGACGACGATGCCGAGGGCGAGCAGCGCGACATTGGCCAGCGTGAGCTTGGCACGCAGGGAGTGGATCCCGCGTTTGCAGTGGAAGGTACGGTCCCATCCCGCACCGAAGACGCGCCCCCATCCCACCCCGATCCGCAGGAGACTCATGCCAGCCCGTATCCGACACCGCGCCGGGTGGTGATCACGGGCGGTCCCAGCGCGTCGAGCTTGCGCCGCAGATAGCTGATGTACGTCTCGACGACGGTCGATTCCTGAGGCGTGTGCTCGTACTGCCAGACGTGCCGCAGAAGTTGCTCCTTGGGCACGATCCGGCCGCCGTTGCGCACCAGGAACCGCAACAGCGCGAACTCCGTGGGGGTCAGCTCGACGGTGCCGCCCGCGCGGTGCACGCTGTACGTCGACTCGTCGAGCTCCAGGTCGCCGTACCGCAGCGGAGGCCGCTGGGGCAGCACGTCGACGGACCGCGTCCGCCGCAGTACGGCGGTGATGCGAGCCACCACCTCGTCGATGTTGAACGGCTTGGTGATGTAGTCGTCGCCGAAGCCGAGGGCGCCGACGATCTCGGTCGGCGCGTCCCGCGCGGTCAGGAAGACGAGGGCCAACTCGGGCCTGCGGTCGCGCAGTTCACGCCCGAGGGCCCGTCCGTCACCGTCCGGGAGCATGATGTCGAGCAGCGCGACGTCCGGGCGGGTGCGCCCGGCGAGCGTGAGCGCCTCGCGGACGGTGCCCGCGACCATCACCTCGAAGCGGTGGTAGCGCAGGGCGATGGCGAGGACGTCCGCGATGCTCGGTTCGTCCTCCACCACCAGCACGGTGCCGGTGCCGGTGCCTGTCCCTGTGCCCGAAGCCGTCATGCCCCCAGTATCGGCGGGGCCACCGACAGCGGACCCTGTTCGTGCTTTGGAGTTCCTTGAGAGTCATGGCCGGTCGGTGTCCATGCCCGCGTCGGCCCCCAATCCTGTTGCCAGGACCTGGGGGACCAACCAACCTGACGAACAAGGGGTGTTCAGCGTGGCGGCATTGGCACGGTGGTGCTATCGGCACCGGCTGGTGGTCCTGTTGATGTGGGTGGGGGCCGTGTTCGGGCTGGGCTTCGCGGGCTCCGCCGCGGGCACGGACTACGCGAACAGCTTCTCCCTCCCGAACACGGACTCCACGCGTGCGTACGACCTGATGGAGAAGGCTTTCCCACAGACCTCGGGCGACACCGACACGGTGGTGTGGAAGGTCGACGAGGGCACGGTGCGGGACGAGTCCGTACGGTCCCGGATCGAACCGCAGCTCGCGGAGATAGGGAAGATGGCGGGGGTCGGCGAGGTCACCAGCCCGTACGCCGCCGCCGGCGCCGCCCAGATCAGCGAGAACGGGCGGATCGCCTACGCCCAGATCACCTTCACCGAGCAGGCGAACGCGGTGCCCAAGGAGACCGTCGAGGACGTCGTCGACACGGCGCAGGCTGCCGAACGCGACGGACTCCAGGTCGAGTTGGGCGGCCAGGCCATCACCAGGACCCAGGAACCGCCCACCGGAATCGCCGAGATGGTGGGCATCCTGGCCGCGGCGGTCGTCCTGTTCCTCGCCTTCGGCTCACTCTTCGCGATGCTGTTGCCGCTCGTCGTCGCGATCGCCGCCCTCGGCACCGGTCTGATGGCCACCTCACTGCTCAGCCATGTCACCGACGTCCCCGAAGTCGCCCCACTGCTCGGCTCGTTGATCGGCCTGGGCGTCGGCATCGACTACGCCCTGTTCATCGTCACCCGGCACCGCCGGGGCATCCTGCGCGGCATGAAGCCCGAGGAGTCGACGGTTACGGCCCTCAACACCTCCGGCCGCGCGGTGCTGTTCGCCGGCGGCACGGTGTGCATCGCGCTCGCCGGAATGCTGGTGATGAACATGCGCTTCCTGGACGGCGTGGTCATCGCGACCTCCCTCACGGTCGTCCTGAGCGTGCTCGCCGCGACCACCCTCCTCCCGGCGCTCCTCGGCTTCCTCGGCATGCGCGTCCTCAGCCGCAAGCAGCGCCGCCGGCTGGCCGCGACTGGTCCGGAACCGGACGAGGCGAGCGGCCTCGCGGCGCGCTGGTCGTCGTACGTCGAAAGGCGCCCGCGCTCGACGGCGGCACTGGCGCTGCTGGCGATGCTGATCCTCGCGCTCCCCGTCCTGTCCATCCGCCTCGGCGCGACCGACCAGGGCAACCACCAGGAGTCGACGACCACCCGCCAGGCGTACGACCTGCTGGCGGAGGGCTTCGGCCCCGGCTTCAACGGCCCGCTCCAGGTGGTGGTGGCCGAGGGCGACGCCGACACGCTCGTCTCGACGATCCGTACGACGGAGGGCGTGGCGCAGGCAGCGGCGGCGCCCCCGTCCCAGGGCATCACCGTGATCCAGGTGGTCCCGACGACGTCACCCCAGTCGGAGCAGACGGACCAGCTGATCGACCGCCTGCGGGACGAAATCATCCCTGCCTCCGGGACCGAGGCCCATGTGGGCGGGGTGACGGCGGTCTTCAAGGACTTCGCGGCGGTGACGGGCGACCGTCTGCCGTACTTCGTGGCGGCGATCATCTCCCTGGGCTTCCTGCTCCTGATGGTGGCGTTCCGCTCCCTCGTTGTCCCGCTCACGGCCGCGCTGATGAACCTGATCGCGGCGGCGGCCTCCTTCGGCGTACTGGTCGCGATCTTCCAGTGGGGCTGGGGCACGGAACTGCTGGGCATCGGCAAGGAGGGCCCGATCACGGCGTTCCTCCCCGTCATCATGCTGTCCCTCCTCTTCGGCCTCTCGATGGACTACCAGGTGTTCCTGGTGAGCCGGATGCACGAGGAATGGGTGCACACCAGGGACAACGCGCGGGCGGTCCGCGTAGGCCTGGCGGAGACAAGCCGGGTCATCAACTGCGCGGCCCTGATCATGATCTGCGTCTTCTCGGCGTTCGTCCTGAGCGGCGACATGGAGGGCGCGATGGCGGGCATCGGCCTCGCGGCGGCGGTGGCGCTGGACGCGTTCATCCTCCGTACGGCCCTGGTGCCGGCCGCGATGCACCTGCTCGGCAACTCCAACTGGTGGCTGCCGGCGGGCCTGGAGAAGCGCCTGCCGCATCTGGCCGTGGAACCGAAGGAGGACCCGGAGACGGAGGAGCCGGCCGGGCCGGCGGGCGGCGCGTCGGTGGTCCACGGTTTCGTGCGTGACGCGGAGGGCGCGCCGGTCGAGGGCGCGGCGGTGACCCTTCTGACCAAGGGCGGACGCCAACTGGACCGGGTCACCTCACTGGCGGACGGCTCGTACATCGTCTCCGTCCCGGCACCGGGCGCGTATCTGCTGGCGGCGACGGCGGCCTCGTACGGCTCCTGGGCACAGCACGTGACGGTGGAGGACGGCCCGCTGGTGTACGACGTGGCGCTGACGGAGGTGTCCGAGGAGGGGGCGGACGCGGTGAACTGACGCGACTACTCCGGCGCGCCCGGAGCGCCCTTCCCGTCCTGTTTCTCCTGGCCGGGAAGGGCGTTGGTCATCCCCGGCAGGAAGTCGCCGAACAGGTCGTGCACCTCGCGGACGAGCGGGCGCAGCACCCGGAAGCGGGACAGGGCCACCCCGCGCGCGGTGAGGCGGGCGCCGCGCCCGGCGAGCCGGTAGGTGCGCTCACGGCCCTCCGTGCGGTCGTAGATCCAGTACATGACCATGCCCATCTGGGACAGCCACATCAACTCGGGCAGTACGTCGCGGAGTTCCTCCGGAACCTTGGCCTTCGACCCGGCAAGGACCTCCCTGTGCACCTCGATGGCCTGCACGCGCGCGTGCTCCGACTCGGGGGAGAAGGGGCTGAGCGGGCTGTTCGGATCGGCGGCGGTCTTGAAGAACTGCACGGCGAACTCGTGATAGGGAGCGGCCACATCGAGCCAGGCCCGGTGCACCCCGGCAAGCCGGGCTTCCAAGTCGGTCTCCCGGTCCAGGACTTCCCTCGCGGCCACCTGGTACTCGCGGGCGAGCTGGTCGTAGAAGCCCTGGATCAGGTGCTCCTTGCCGGCGAAGTAGTAGTAGGCGTTGCCGACGGAGACCCCGGCCTCCTGAGCGATGGCCCGCATGGTCGTCCGGTCGTACCCGCGCTCCCTGAACAGCCGCATGGCCGTCTCCAGGATCAGCGCTCGGGTCTGCTCGCTCTTGGCGGGAGTGCGTGAGGAGGGTTCGGCGGACCCGGGCGACCCGGGAGGCTGGGGGCTGTCTTTCGCTGCTGACACGGAAGGGAGCCTAACCAGTGCTAACCAGTGGAGCACACGCCGCTGTCACAGCCGGATGGGGTGTGAGTCCACCCGAGGCCGGGATCGTACGACCATCCGTCGGCCCGCCGGTACACCGGGCGGCCACCCGTGGCGGCGCCCCACTGGTGCCCGCGCCACCTGGCGGCGGCGAGCACGGCCCCCTTGGCGAGCCGGGCCCCGGCCGGGGTGGCGAACCGACGGGCGAGCGGCCGGTACTCACGCAACGCCCACAGCACGACGACCCAGGCACCGGTGCCGCGGTAGACCTGTCCGCCGTCCCCGACGACGGTGATGTCGTCGAGGGTGGCGGCGTGATCGAGGCCGGGGAAGAGCCCCCGCGCCTGCTCGGACCCCGCCGGAACCAGGTCCAGCGGCACCAACTGCGATTGCCGTACGAGCCAGCCGCGCACGAAGGTGCACAGGGCACAGCCGGCGTCGTACAGGACGGTGAGCCGGCGGACCGGGACGCCCCCCGTGGCATCCCGGTCCGCGCGGGCGGTGGTGTCCCCCGACCCCACCGCGTCCAGGTGGCTCATCGTGGTCACGCCCTGGCCGTGGGGGCGACCCAGCCCTGCGGCGCGACGGGCGGCACCTGCTCCCGCTCCATGACACCCCGCCGACGGATCCTGCTGAGGACGAACACGTTGGCGAGGTGCATGACACCGAGGACGAGCAGCACGACACCGAGCTTGGTGGAGAGGGCCTCGAAGACCTCCCGGGTGCTGCCGATGTCCCCGTCACCGCTCAGGTAGAGGGCGACGAACCCGAGGTTGACGAGATAGAAGCCGACGACGAGCAGATGGTTGACGGCATCGGCGAGCTTCTCGTTCCCGCGCAGTACATCGGCGAGAAACACCCGCCCGTTGCTGCTGAGGGTCCGCGCGACCCAGACGGTCAGCGCGACGCTGACCAGCAGGTAGATGACGTATGCGACGACTGTGAGGTCCATGTCTTCGTCCTTGTCCCCGAGGTCCTTGAATGACTTGAACGCGTTCAAAAATGCTTACGAGGGAGACTGTAGACCTGTTTTTGAACACGTTCAAGTGGCGTTCGATGTGATCCGAACGAGTCGAGCAAATGTTCCGCGAGTGGGTACCTCGTTCAGGTGGCGCCGTGGCGGTCGGTGCTGGGTACGCTGAGCGAACAGGCGAGACTCCGTCGCATGGGAGCACTGATGAGCGCCGTATCCGAGGATGGACTCGACGATGAGCCGGCGTACCGCTGGCCGATCCCGCCCGCTGAGGGCTGGACCGCGGACGACCTCGACCGGATTCCGGGCCTCCCGCCGCACACGGAGTTGATCGACGGGAGTCTTGTCTTCATGAGTGCCCAGACCCGGTTTCACAGTCGCACGATGCGGCTGTTGGACAACGCCTTGCTGGCTCAGGCGCCGGCGCATCTGGACGTCGACCGGGAGATGGCGGTCAGGCTGGACCAGAAGAATCGGCCGGAGCCGGACATCGTGGTTTTTCCGACGGAGGCGGTTACTGGTCCGAGCCAGACCTGGTATGAGCCGGAGGGCATCGTCCTTGCCGTTGAGGTTGTCTCGGCCGACTCCCGTGAACGCGACCGCGAGGTCAAGCCCCGCAAGTACGCGGCGGCCGGGGTGGCACACTTCTGGCGGGTCGAGCAGGACGGAGACAAGGGTCTCCCGGTCGTCTACGTCTACGAACTCGACCCGGCCACCAAGGTCTACGCCCTCACCGGCATCTTCCACGACCGCCTGAAGGTGCCCGTGCCCTTCGAGATCGACATCGACCTGACGGCGATCAATCGCCGCCCGGGTTCATGACCGCGCGAGTTCCGGCCGCTTCCTGTAGTCCGTGAACCCGATGACGTTGCCCCACGGATCGGCGATCTCGACGGTCCAGCCCGTGGCCACGGAGAGCGGGGCGTCGAGCGGGGTGATGCCGGCCGTGGCCAGGGCGCGGGCAGCCGCCTTGGCGTCCGGTACCTCCAGCCAGATCCTGGGCGAGGCCCACGGGGGCGGCCGGTGACCGAGCGCCTCCTCGACGCGCAGCAGCAGGCCCGGGGTCTCGGGGCCGACCCTCAGTACGGCGATCCCGGCCCCGTCGACCCGGGCGGTGACTCCGAACCCGGCGCGCTCGTAGAAGGCGACCGCCTCGGCGAGGTCGCCTACGGGCAGCAGCACGTTGTCGAAACCGAGCAGTTCGTACGACTCATCATCTGACATACCGTCAGGTTAAGGGGATGGTCGGCGAAATCCTTGGAGGCCGGAGGCCGAAGCTTGACGGCGGATGCGGTGATCGGCGTGATCAGGGAGTCCGCTTCGTCTGGCCGGCGTCGAGGATGGCAGCCACGTCGAGGGTGACCTTGGCGCCCAGCGTGGCCGCCGTGGCTGCGGCGGCCGACAGTGCTGCGATCGATTTCCTCAGGATGGTCATGTGCCCAGTCTGTAACGGGAGTTGACCATGTTCCTAGTGGTACTGGTGGGTATTTGAGCGCGTGGGTGGCCGGCGATCGCCGCGTGGCCGAAACGCCTGGTGGCCGTGCTTCTGTCGTTGCAGAAGCACGGCCACCGGAGGTCATCGAGAGACCAGTCGGATCACCCGGATCAGAACCGCCGAGTGATCAGCGCCCTCTTCACTTCCTGGATCGCCTTCGTGACCTCGATCCCCCGAGGACACGCGTCCGTGCAGTTGAACGTCGTCCGGCAGCGCCACACACCGTCCCGGTCGTTCAGGATCTCCAGGCGCTGCTCGCCCGCCTCGTCACGCGAATCGAAGATGAACCGATGCGCGTTGACGATCGCGGCCGGGCCGAAGTACTGGCCGTCGTTCCAGAACACCGGGCACGACGACGTGCACGCCGCGCACAGGATGCACTTGGTCGTGTCGTCGAACCGTTCCCGGTCCTCCGCCGTCTGGAAGCGCTCGCGCGTCGGCTCGTTCGTGTCCTTCGTGATGAGGAAGGGCATCACGTCGCGGTACGCCTGGAAGAACGGCTCCATGTCGACGACCAGGTCCTTGAGGACCGTCAGGCCCTTTATGGGCTCGACCGTGATCGGCTTGGCGGGGTTGATGTCCTTGATCAGGGTCTTGCAGGCAAGGCGGTTCTTGCCGTTGATCCGCATGGCGTCCGAGCCGCAGATGCCGTGCGCGCAGGAGCGACGGAACGTCAGCGTACCGTCCTGGTCCCACTTGATCTTGTGGAGGGCGTCGAGGACGCGTTCCTTGGGGTCGATCTCCAGCTGGAAGTCTTCCCAGACCGCCTCGGCCGCTACCTCCGGGTTGAAGCGGCGGATGCGGAAGGTGGCCGTGATGTACGGGGAGTCGGCGAAGCCGGGCTCGGGCTCGCCGGCCGCGTCCGCCTTGTCCAGAACAGGGGTTGCCATCAGTACTTACGCTCCATCGGCTGGTAGCGGGTCTGGACGACCGGCTTGTAGTCGAGACGGATGGACTCGGCGCCGTCGTCACCCACCTCGCGGTACGCCATGGTGTGGCGCATGAAGTTGACGTCGTCGCGGTTCGGGTAGTCCTCGCGGTAGTGACCGCCGCGCGACTCCTTGCGGGCGAGCGCGGAGACCGCCATGACCTCGGCCAGATCGAGCAGGTTGCCCAGCTCGACGGCCTCCAGCAGGTCCGTGTTGAACCGCTTGCCCTTGTCCTGGATCGAGACGTTGCGGTAGCGCTCGCGGAGTTCCGCGATCTTCTCCACCGCCGTCTTGATCGTCTGCTCGGTACGGAACACCATGACGTTCGCGTCCATGGTTTCCTGGAGCTCGCGGCGCAGTTCCGCCACCCGCTCGGTACCCGTGGACTCGCGCAGGTGCTCCACCTGGGAGATCACCAGCTCCGCCGGGTTCTCGGGGAGTTCTACGTAGTCGGCCTTCTGGCTGTACTCCGCCGCCGCGATACCGGCCCGCTTCCCGAACACGTTGATGTCCAGAAGGCTGTTCGTGCCGAGGCGGTTGGCGCCGTGCACGGACACACACGCGACCTCGCCGGCGGCGTACAGGCCGGGCACCACGGTCGTGTTGTCGCGGAGCACCTCACCCTCGACGTTCGTCGGGATGCCGCCCATCGCGTAGTGCGCGGTGGGCTGGATCGGGATCGGGTCGGTGTACGGCTCGATGCCCAGGTAGGTGCGCGCGAACTCGGTGATGTCGGGCAGCTTGGCGTCCAGCTGCTCCGGCGGGAGGTGGGTGAGGTCGAGGTAGACGTGGTCGCCCTCGGGACCGCAGCCGCGTCCCTCGCGGATCTCCGTGTAGATGGACCGGGACACGACGTCTCGCGACGCGAGGTCCTTCATCACCGGCGCGTACTTCTCCATGAAGCGCTCGCCGTCCTTGTTGCGGAGGATGCCGCCCTCACCGCGGGCGCCCTCCGTCAGCAGGATGCCCATGCGCCAGATGCCGGTCGGGTGGAACTGGAAGAACTCCATGTCCTCCAGCGGCAGCCCGCGACGGTAGACCGCCGCCTGGCCGTCACCCGTCAGCGTGTGCGCGTTCGACGTCACCTTGAAGAACTTGCCGCAGCCGCCGGACGCGTAGATCACGGCCTTCGCCTGGAAGACGTGGATCTCACCGGTCGCCAGTTCGTAGGCGACCACGCCGGCCGACCGCTTCACACCGTCGATCTCGACGATCAGCTGGTCGAGGACGTAGAACTCGTTGAAGAACTCGACGCCCTCCTTCACACAGTTCTGGTACAGCGTCTGGAGGATCATGTGACCGGTGCGGTCGGCCGCGTAGCAGGAGCGGCGGACGGGCGCCTCACCGTGATTGCGGGAGTGACCGCCGAAACGGCGCTGGTCGATCGTGCCGTTGGGCGTCCGGTTGAACGGCAGGCCCATCTTCTCCAGGTCGAGGACCGAGTCGATGGCCTCCTTCGCCAGGATCTCGGCGGCGTCCTGGTCGACCAGGTAGTCACCGCCCTTGATCGTGTCGAAGGTGTGCCACTCCCAGTTGTCCTCCTCCACGTTGGCGAGCGCGGCGGCCATACCGCCCTGCGCGGCGCCCGTGTGGGACCTGGTCGGGTAGAGCTTCGTCAGTACGGCGGTACGGCTGCGCTTCGTCGACTCGATGGCGGCGCGCATGCCGGCGCCGCCCGCGCCGACGATGACGGTGTCGTACTTGTGGATCTTCATCAGGATTTCCTCAGTCCCTCAGCACCGTGGCCTAGCGGATGTTCGGGTCGAAGGTGAAGATCACCAGCGTGCCCAGCAGGATCGTGAACACGGTGGCGGTGTAGAGCAGGCCCTTGAGCCACAGCCGGGTGTTCGCGCGCTCCGCGTAGTCGTTGATGATGGTGCGCAGGCCGTTGGCGCCGTGCAGCATGGCCAGCCACAGCATCAGCAGGTCCCAGACCTGCCAGAACGGGGAGGCCCAGCGGCCGGCCACGAAGGCGAAGCCGATCTTGGAGACGCCGCCGTCCAGTACCAGCTGGATGAGGAGGTGGCCCAGGACCAGCACGACCAGCACGATGCCGGACAGCCGCATGAACAGCCAGCCGTACATCTCGAAGTTGCCCCGGGTGGACTTGGGGGACTTCTTCGTGCGCTTGCGCGGGGCCTCGATCAGGGGCGCCGGGTTGTCGGCGTCGTAACCCGAGAACGTGCCCGAGCCCTCGACGGGGCCGATGCCCGAGGCGGTGGATTCAGTCGTCGCCATGTGCGTCAGCTCCCGAACAGTTCACGAGCGGCGTGGCCGAGGACGGGGTAGATCGCCCCGATCATCAGTACGACCCACAGGCCGACGACGGTCCACAGCATCTGCTTCTGGTAGCGGGGGCCCTTCGACCAGAAGTCGACGGCGACGACGCGGAGACCGTTGAGCGCGTGGAAGAGGATGGCGGCGACGAGGCCGTACTCCAGCACGGCGACGATCGGCGTCTTGTATGTGGCCACGACATTGTCGTATGCCTCGGGGGAGACACGGACGAGAGCGGTGTCCAGGACGTGTACGAACAGGAAGAAGAAGATGAGGACGCCGGTGACTCGATGAGCCACCCAGGACCACATTCCTTCCCGGCCGCGGTACAGCGTTCCAGCCGGCACGGAAAACCCTCCGGGAGCGGGGATCGGGGCCGCGCCGCCATCTTCTACTAATTAAGTACAGCGGTGTCGGACGGGCCCGGCCGGGTACGGTCCACCGGCCCTCGCCATCGTAGCGACGTGTTGTCGGAACGCTTACAGCGGGCCTACCGATGTGATCAAACTGGCTTCTTACGGGCTACTGGGTGCGGCTACTGGGGCGGGGCCTGCGGTCTGCCTGCCGGGTGCGGGTCAGCTGTTGCTGGTCGCGCCCCGCGGCGGAGCCGCGAAATGCTGCAGCCCCGCGCCCCCGAGGAACTCCGCCAGCCGTCCCTTCGCCAGGCGCCGCAGCTCCTCCGCCGCCACGGCGCGCTCCTCCTCCGGATCGTTCGTCAACCGTGACCGGATGCCTGTCAGGACCTGGTTGAGGGCCTCGTCCGGGGAGGTGCGCTCGACGCAGATGACGAACACGTGGCCGAATCGGCTCTCGTACGCCGCATGCGCGGCCCCCAGTGCCGTGTGGGCCGCCGCGTACACCCCGTCCGGCAGTGCGGGCAGCGCTTCGGCGGCCAGGGCCTCGGCGAGGTCGCCCGGGGTCAGGTCGTACGCCGCCTCGTCCGCCGCGGCGAGCAGGGAGTCCAGGTCGGGATAGGGGCGGTGGTCGGCGAGACGGCGGGCCCAGCGGAGACTGCGCAGGCAGGTGAGGAGCGCGCGCTCGATGTCCTCGGCGGGATCGGTGTTGAACTGTGTCAGGCTCGGCGGCGTAGGAGAGGGGGACTCGGTGCGCGTCTGTGCCGGCATGGCGAGCCGGCCGGTGAGGTGGGGAAGACGGTGCGCGGACAGCGTGAGTCCTCGGCGTTCTGGCGTTGGTGTGTGGGATGTGTGTGAGAAGTGCCGCTCGCATGTCGAGAGCGGTCAGGTTATCGAGAAGCGGTCAGGAGCTGTCCGACGGGCGCCTGAATTTCACCCGAACGGGAGAGTTTCGGAACGTACCGTGGACTGTCCCGGCGGTACGGAGTCGTAGGTTCGGAGGGGGCGATCCAGGAGGTGCATGGCAATGCGGGCGATACGTGAAACTCGGGCTGGTGGGAACCGGTGACCGGGCGGAGGCGTCGGGCTCCTGAGCGGAAACGGGCTCTGGAGCGGAAGACGTACGGACAGGGGTCCAGGTTGCTTCTCGGGACCGGTGTTCTCGTCGCCGCCGGTGCCGTGGGAGTGAGCGTCGCCCTCTGGCCGGTCGGCGACAGCGGCACCGGCGGCAACACCGCGTCGAGCTCGGCGCGCTCCTCGGACGGGTCCGGAGCCGCCGCGTCCCGCGCCCCTTCCTCCGCCGCGCCCTCGCCGTCCCCCGCCCGCGTCTACCCCCTCTCCAAGACGCCCCGCACCATCCCGGCCGTACGCGAGCACACACCCGCCCGGGGTCCGGGCTGGCGCCCCGCCTCGGCGGCCCGGGTGGTCGTCGGCGCCGGCGCTCTCGCCGACGAGGGGAAGCTGCTCGCCGGTGAGCTGAAGATGACGTACGGCGGGACGGCCGCCCCTCGTGCCGGGGACGTCCAGCTCAAGCTGGACCCGGGGCAGGCGGCGCGCGGCCCCGAGTCCTACACCCTCACCGTGAGGAGCGGCCGGGTCACCGTCGCCGCCCCCGCCGAAGCCGGCGTCTTCTACGGCACCCGCACCCTCAAGCAGGAGGTAGCCGACGGGAGCACCGCCCCCGAGGGTGTCGTGCGCGACCGGCCCGCCAAGGCGCAGCGCGGGCTGATGCTGGACATCGCCCGCAAGCACTTCACGGCGGCCTGGATCGAGGCCCGCATCCGTGAGCTGGGCGACCTCAAGTTCAACGAGCTGGGCCTGCACTTCTCCGACGACCAGGGATTCCGGATCGCCTCCGACACGCACCCGGAGGTCGTCTCCAAGGACCGCCTCACCAAGGCCGAGGTCCGCCGCATCCTCGCCCTCGCAGCGAGCCGGCACATCACCGTCGTGCCCGAGATCGACTCCCCGGGCCATCTGGGCGCGGTCCTCGCCGCCCACCCGGACCTCCAGCTGACCAACGCGCAGGGCACGCCGGCCCGCGGGGCGATCGACATCTCCAAGCCCGGGGCCGCGAAGATCGTCGACGACCTGCTCAACGAGTACGCCGACCTCTTCCCGGGCTCGTCCTGGCACCTGGGCGGCGACGAGTACCGGGCCCTGACGGTCTCCAGCCCGGCGACCTCGTACCCCCAGCTCGCCGCCGCGGCCAGGGAGAAGTACGGGTCGGGCGCCGGTGTCTCCGACCTCGCGACGGGCTGGCTCAACGACCGGGCCGCCACCGTCCGGGCCCACAACCGGACGGCCGTGCGCGCCTGGAACGACGGCTTCTACCAGTCGGGTTCGGTCCAGCCGGCCAAGGACATCCAGGTCGCCTACTGGACCGGCAAGGAGATCGGCGCCCGGCAGCCGACCGGCTATCTGAGCGCGGGCCGCAAGGTCGTCAACTACAACGATGAGTACCTCTACTACGTGCTCGGGCAGCCGAACACCTTCGTCTATCCCACCGGCGAGCGGATCTACCGGCAGTGGACCCCGCGGGTGCTGCGCGGCAGTACGGCCGTGTCCTCGGCGTACGACGGGCAGATACTCGGCGGGGTCTTCGCCGTCTGGTGCGACCTCGCCGGATCGCAGACGCAGAACCAGGTGGCCGCCGGCATACGGATGCCGCTGCGGGCGACCGTCCAGAAACTGTGGGACCCCCGGGCCCAGCCGCCCCTGTCCTGGACCGAGTTCAGGAAGCTGGCGGACAGGCTGGGCTGAAACGGGCTGGACGCAGGGCCCGCGCGAACCATGGGTTCCGCGCGGGTAGTACACGTATTCGTATGCCGGGCGTGCCCCTGGGGAGGGGGCGCGCCCGGCTTATTGCCGGGGGAGCCTGGTCGTCAGATCGCTGGCCAACTCCCTTGTCTCTGTGGTGTATTCGGCGCGGGCAGTGCGAGCGGAACCGGAACGCCAGGGGGATGGCATTGGGTTACTGGGGCTACTTGATCGTGGGCCGGAGCGAGCAGCCGCTCTCCGAGACCGATGCCCTGCGTGCGGTGCGCGACGGGCTGACCCCGCGCGAACGGCGGGACGACGGCTGGCAGGTGTGGGAGTACCCGAGCGGCGACGGTGACATCGGCAGCATGAACACCCTCGCCCTGGAGACCGGCGCGCCCGCCCTCTTCGGGTACGTCATGGACAGCCACTGTGTGGTGCTGGAGGCGGCGGCGCCCGAGAGCGGGGCCTGGACCACGTGTCTGGCGCGCGACGCCATGGCCGGATACCTGGGCGCCGGGCAGGGTGAGAGCGAGGGTGAGGAGGACGGCGGGCTCACGCTGGACGACTACTTTTTGGAACCCGGCGACGCGGCCGCACGCGCGGTCGGCTGGGCCGCGGAGGCCGGCCACAGGGTGAACACCGAGCCGCTCCTCGACGTACTGACCTCGGAGCCCGATCCGTTGGCCGAAAACCTGTTCTTCAGGTTCCTCGACCGACTCGGTGTTCTACCACTGTGACGCTCCGGGTACGTTGCACGCAGTAAGGGAAAGCACGGGCTCCGTAAGGGATGGCGCCCTGGCGAGGGGAGCGTGCATGAGCCTGGTGGAACTGATCGCTGGGGCCGACGAGCGCGGCCTGACAGCCAGCGGGCTGGCCTGTTTGGATCGGTGCGTGTCCCTCCTGGGCGGCGACGACGACATCCTGCGCCCCCTGTGGGCCAGCCTCGCCGACGGCAGTGACGCGGAGGAATGGGCGACCCGGCTGGAACAGGCCCGGGTCAAGCTCGGCACCGAGGACGACGCCGTCGAGCCCGACACCGCCCCCGTGGCCTCCGCAGAGGGCGAGGCCACCCTCCTCGCCCGCCGGATGCTCGCCGCCGCGCCCGCCGACCGGTCCGCCGGAGTGCGCGAGTGGGCCGACGCCTGCTCCGTCGCCGCGCTCCGCATCCACCGGCTGCTGGACGCCTCCGCCGCCGGCGCGTCCTCGGTCGACTCCCACCGCGCAGGCCGTACGGAGGGCATGTCGCCCCTCGTCGCGGCCGAGCTGCGGCGCCAGACCAGGGTCCTGGAACTGCTCGCCGAGCACGGCTCCGGCGGGCTGCGGCAGGCGCTGGCGGTGTCGACGGAGGGACGGCGCGTACTGCGCGCGGTGGTGTCGAGGCGGGCACGCGGACGGGCCTGACCCCCTCCAGAACCGGGTGGGCCCTGTGGCTGTCCTGTGGTCGTCCTGCGATGGACGTGGGGTGGTCCCGCACCGATCCAGGTCAGTCGCCGAAATGGGGTGACACCAGCCGCCACCTGGACGCTTTGCTGGTATGTGAATGCATATCGAGCACCAGAACGAGCCGTACGGGCGACACGTCCGCAGGCCGCCACGAAACCCGTGCGATGGGCCGCCGACACCGTGGCGACGATGCGCGAGGGCGCGCGGCTGCGCCTCGACTACTCCACCCAGAGTCTGTGGCGCGTCGACCGGATGATCGAGGAGCTGCGCAGGGAACAGACGCCGTACGCCGCCGTGGAGTCGGTGCTGCGCGGCTTCGGGGCGTACGCGGGCGAGGTGATCGTGCGCCAGACCTGGGGCGCCGCGGAGTGGCTGGAGGCGGGCGGCGGGCACTGGATCCGTACGGCCGACGGACGGGTGTGGGACCCGGTCGACGAGGCCCGCCGCTGTTTCGCCGGCCATGGCTCGCTGCGGCTGCTGTGCCGGGACGCGACGGCGGGCTGAGCCGACCCTGAGCTGTGACATTTCCGCGCCGAGCGACGCAGATTCCCATGGGGACGGGAGTCGAACCCGCACTCGAACTCGCTACGCCGGTACGGACGAGGACAGCGCTTGGGCCAGGGACGACGGGAACCCCATCGCGTACAGGTGTACGACGAGGAACTGGGCGATGCCGTGGCGCGGGCCCAGGACGGTGACGAGGCCGCCTTCGCCGTCGCGTACCGGCTCGTGCAGCCCGGACTCCTCGGCTATCTGCGCGGAATCGTCGGCGACGAGGCGGAGGACGTGGCGTCCGACGCCTGGCTGGAGATCGCCCGCGACCTGGGCCGCTTCAAGGGCGACGGCGCCGGTTTCCGCGGCTGGACGGCGACCATCGCCCGCCACCGCGCCCTCGACCTGCTGCGCCGCAGACGGGTACGGCCCCAGGGGGCGGCGCTCGAACAGGACGTACTGGAGCTGCCGGGCCCGCACAGTACCCTCGACCAGGCCCTGGAGACCCTGTCCACGGAGTACGCCCTCGGGCTCATCGCCGGGCTCCCGCGCGACCAGGCCGAGGCGGTCCTCCTGCGCGTGGTCGTCGGCCTCGACGCCTCCGCCGCCGCCCGCGTCCTCGGCAAACGCCCCGGCGCGGTGCGGACGGCCGCTCACCGGGGCCTGAAGCGCCTCGCCCGGCAACTGGGGGATCCGACATGAACGGCGACGACATGACAGGCGCGCGACTGGAGCGGCTGCTGGCGGGCGCTCTGCGCGAGGGCGTCGGGGGAGACGGCGGCGAGGGGGCCGGCGCCGGTGAGCGGGAGGCCGTCACCGAGTTCCTGCTGGCCCGGGACACCGGCGCGCACAAGGTGGCACGTACCCGGCGCCGGGACGACTGGCGGTGACCAGCGGTTTCGTACCCGCCGATGGCAACGGCCGGAGCCGCCACCCCCCACAGGAGAGGCCCCGGCCGTCGCGCGGCACGGGCCGCGCGGCGGCCCGTATCTCCTACAGCGCCGCGCGCGCTCTTTCTGTCACACCATCACCGCATCACGAGTTCGTTGCACGTTGGACGGACATGGACGAGGAGCGGTTTCACGCCGTAACGTGCCTTTCGCTACAGGCTGCCGACGACAGGCAACTGCATCCACTGAGGTCTTGAGGTGTGCTCGGTGCAGGGGGACGACGCGGAGCTGACCACCGCGGTGCTTGCGGCACAGGCCGGGGACGAGACCGCGTTCCGGACTGTGTACCGCGCGGTGCACCCACGGCTGCTCGGGTACGTACGGACGCTGGTCGGCGATCCGGACGCCGAGGACGTGACGTCCGAGGCCTGGCTGCAGATCGCCCGTGACCTGGACCGGTTCAGCGGGGACGCGGACCGCTTCCGGGGCTGGGCCGCGCGGATCGCCCGCAACCGCGCCCTCGATCACATACGGATGCGTGGGCGCCGCCCGGCCATAGGCGGCGACGAGACCGAGTTGTCCGGCCGGCCCGCCGACTCCGACACGGCGGGCGAGGCCATGGAGTCGCTGGCCACCGACAGCACGCTCTCCCTGATCGCCCGGTTGCCGCAGGACCAGGCCGAGGCCGTCGTCCTGCGTGTGGTCGTCGGTCTCGACGCCAAGACCGCCGCCGAGACCCTCGGCAAGCGCCCCGGAGCCGTCCGCACGGCGGCGCACCGCGGTCTGAGAAGGCTCGCGGAGTTGCTCGGGGAGGACTCGGACGCCACCGGCGCGCTCGACGCGCTGCCCTCCCAACGGGAACCGCACGGACGTGCGGTGACGTCGGCCGGTGTGACGCATATGCGTTCGCGGACGCAGAAGGACATGTGATGGCCGACGACGACCGGTACAGGTGGCTGGACCGCGCTGCGGCAGAGCGTTTGCTGAGCGGGGAGTCACCGGAGGCCTTACTGGCGTCCGCGGGCCCCGAAGCCCGCGACCAGGCCGAGCGGCTCGCCAAGACCCTGGACTCACTCTCCGTGAACACCCCGCCGGGCAGCGCCGAACTCCCCGGCGAGGCCGCCGCGTTGGCCGCCTTCCGCAAGGTCCGCCGGGCCACGGACACTGCTCCCGTGACCGGCACGGGTCCGGACATGGGCCTCGTAAGGGTGGGAGGGTCCGGGCGTTCCGGCGCCTCTTCCCGAGGCGTCCGCCCGGCCCGCTGGGGCCGCCCGCTGCGCCTCGGGCTCAGTGCCGCGCTGGCCGCCGGCATGGCCGGCTCGGTCGCGGTGGCCGCCGGCGCCGGAGTCCTGCCGAACCCGTTCCGCGGGGACGAGCCCGGCCGCCCCGCCGCGACCGTGTCGGCCGCCGAGTCCCGTGACCCCATGCAGGCCTCGCCGTCGCCGGACGGCGCCCGGGGCGGGACCGTCCCGTCCCTCAGGCCCGACAGCACGACGGGGGGCTCCGCCGACACGGGCTCCTCCGGGCGAGCGGAGCCCCAGGAGGGCACGACCGGCGGGGAACGGGGTTCCCGTTCCGAGATGAGCCTGCCCGGGGACTGGCGCAGCGGACTCGCCTTGTCCTGCCGCGACATGCGCAGCGGCAAGAAGTTGGAGGCGGAGCGCAGACGGGCCCTGGAGAAGGCGGCCAAGGGTTCCGCGAGGGTGCCGCAGTACTGCGAGGCCGCCCTGAGGAACGACCCGGCCGTCCGCCCGAACGCCGACACCGGCACGGGGACGGACACCGGGGCGGGCAGGGGAGACACCGGCGCAGAGGGCGAGGGCGGCCAGAGCGGCGCCGGTGACACCGGCGGCAACGGCAACGGGAACAGCGGCGGTAACGGGAACAGCGGCGGTAACGGGAACAGGAACGGCGGGGGTCACGGAAGCCGCGCCGCGGCGAAGCCGACGCCCGAACCGACGACCTTCGCCGCGCTCAAGGCGGACGACCCGCAGAACCAACCGGCGCAGGACCCCGACCCGACGTACGGTGTCCTGCCGCTTCCGACGGCCCCCTGAGCCCCGCAAGCCCCAGGACACACCCCCACCCCACCCCACCCCACTGCACCCCACCGCGCCGTGATCGACCGCCGCGCACCGCTCCGACCTGCGCAGACGCGCGACGGTGACGTTCCCGCGTGCCGGGTGTGACACTTTCGGCGGCGCCGACGCAGTAGACAGTGAGCCGACTGGTCATCGGTTCCTCGCACAGAGCCGGGGTTCCCCCCGTACCTACGGCTCGTGCACCTGGCGCGGGCGGGACACGTTCCCCCGGTCCCGTCCGCGCCCCAGATCACATCCTCCGCCGCTGCCGGCTCACCAGTGGACGACGACCTTGTCGCCGTTGCTCACCTCGGCGAAGATCGCGGCGATCGCCGTCTCGTCCCGGACGTTCACACAGCCGTGCGAGGCGCCGCCGTAGCCGCGGGCCGCGAAGTCCGAGGAGTAGTGGACCGCCTGGCCGCCGCTGAAGAACATCGCGTAGGGCATGGGGGAGTCGTAGAGCGTCGACACATGGTGCCGTGACTTCCAGTAGACGCTGAAGACACCTTCCCTGGTCGGCGTGTACTGGCTGCCGAACCGCACGGCCACCGTCGAGACGGTCCGGCCGTCGATCATCCAGCGCAGCGTCCGGCTCGTCTTGCTGATGCACAGCACCCGGCCCGTGAGGCAGCGCGGGTCGGGATAGGCGGCCGGCTGCCCGCCCATCAGGAACAGCTCCCACTGCCCGGGTTCGCGCGTCATCCGCAGCAGCCGCTGCCAGGTGACGGTGTCGGTCTTCCCGGTGCGCGGCAGCCCGCGCTTGCCCTGGAAGCCCTTGACGGCGGTCTCCGTCAGATCGTCGTACGACCCGGTCGGCCCGTCGTAGAGCCAGGCGACCTGGCGCAGCCGGGCCTGGAGTTCGCGCACGTCCCGCCCGCTGTCACCGCGCGACCAGAGAACGGGCGGCGGAGGCGAAGGGGCGGGAGTCGCCTTCTTCGGGGCCGGCGCCGGAGTGGCCGTGGCGCCGGGTTTGTCGTCGGAGGGCGGGTGCGAAACCTGGATCCGTACGGGCGACCGCGCTCCGGCGTCGTCCGTGCCGGCGGGCTGCACCGTACAGCCGCCCACGGCGAGAGCCGTGAGAACGGCGAGGGCGGAAACGACCGCACCTCCGGAAACTGGCTTTCCCATGCCCGCAGTACGCAAGCCGGACCCCCCGAAGCTCATCGGATGTACCCCCATCCGTCCGTCCCGTCCATGTTCCCCGCACATGACCGGTGACGAACTACGCGGCATTGTTGTGTGCGGCGACTGGCAAGCTACGCGGAGGGACACACCATGGCGCGTGAGTCCGAGTCGGGACTACCCATCGAACCGGTGTACAGCCCCGGCTCGCTCGCGGGGTGGGACCCGGCGGAGAAGCTGGGCGAGCCGGGCGCGTACCCCTTCACCCGGGGTGTGTACCCCTCCATGTACACGGGCCGCCCCTGGACGATGCGCCAGTACGCCGGTTTCGGCACCGCCGTGGAGTCGAACGCGCGCTACCGGCAGCTGATCGCCAACGGCACGACGGGACTGTCCGTCGCCTTCGACCTGCCGACCCAGATGGGCCACGACAGCGACGCCGCGATCGCGCACGGCGAGGTCGGCAAGGTGGGCGTGGCGATCGACTCGGTCGACGACATGAAGGTGCTGTTCGACGCAATCCCGCTGGACACGGTGTCGACGTCGATGACGATCAACGCGCCGGCGGCTCTTCTGCTCCTGATGTACCAGCTGGTGGCCGAGGAACAGGGCGTCCCGGCCGCCCGGCTGACGGGGACGGTCCAGAACGACGTACTGAAGGAGTACATCGCGCGGGGAACGTACATCTTCCCGCCGAAACCCTCCCTGCGCCTGACCGCGGACATCTTCAGGTACTGCGGGGCCGAGATCCCGAAGTGGAACACGATCTCGATCTCCGGCTACCACATGGCGGAGGCGGGTGCGAGTCCCGCGCAGGAGATCGCGTTCACGCTCACGGACGGCATCGAGTACGTCCGCACGGCGGTCGCGGCGGGCATGGGCGTCGATGATTTCGCCCCGCGCCTCTCCTTCTTCTTCGTGGCCCGGACGACGATCCTGGAGGAGGTCGCCAAGTTCCGCGCCGCAAGGCGTATCTGGGCCCGGGTGATGAGGGACGAGTTCGGCGCGCAAAACCCGAAGTCGCTGATGCTGCGCTTCCACACCCAGACGGCGGGCGTGCAGCTGACGGCTCAGCAGCCCGAGGTGAACCTGGTCCGGGTGGCGGTCCAGGGCCTCGCGGCGGTGCTCGGCGGCACCCAGTCCCTGCACACGAACAGCTTCGACGAGGCGATCGCGCTCCCCACGGACAAGAGCGCCCGCCTCGCCCTGCGCACCCAGCAGGTCCTCGCCTACGAGACGGACGTGACGGCGACGGTGGACCCCTTCGCGGGCTCGTACGTCGTCGAGAGGCTGACGGACGACGTGGAGGCGGCGGCGGTCGCCCTGATGAGGCGGGTCGAGGACCTCGGCGGCGCGGTGGCCGCGATCGAGCAGGGCTTCCAGAAGAGCGAGATCGAGCACAACGCGTACCGCATCGCCCAGGAGACGGACGCCGCCGAGCGGGTCGTGGTCGGCGTGAACCGCTTCCGGCTCGACGAGGAGGAACCGTACGAGCCCCTCCGCGTCGACCCGGCCATCGAGGCCCAGCAGGCGGAACGGCTCACGAAACTCCGGGCGGGGCGGGACCAGACGGCGGTCGACGCCGCGTTGGCCGCCCTGAAGGAGGCGGCGGAGGGCACGGCCAACGTCCTGTACCCGATGAAGGACGCGCTGCGGGCGCGGGCGACGGTGGGGGAGGTGTGCGGGGCACTGCGGGGAGTCTGGGGGGTTTATGTGCCCTCCGATACCTTCTGAGCTGCGCGATTCGTCCTAATGGGTGATCGGAGGCGGAAAGCGCACACCCCCGGTTACTCTCGTGAAGTGTGAGCCCCTGAAAAGGGGGATGCCGTGGCCGTACTGCAACACGTCTTTCGCCTGGTTGTGGAAGTGACCATATCCAACTGGTCCGACGACCTCTATATCAAGGTCGAGTGCTACGCCCAGGCCGGCATCCCCGCCTACCTCATCGCGGACCGCAAGCACGGTGAGGTGCTCCTCCACGCCGACCCGGTCGACGGCAAGTATCCCGACCCTCAGCGCTTCAAGCGGGGCCAGAACGTGCCTGTTCCGGAGTCCGTCGGCGTTCGCGTCGAACTCTCCGTGGACACCCTCCTCGACGGCTGACCGCGGGAGTGTCGTACCCCCGTGCGAGACTCCCCCCATGTTCGGCGTAACCAACCTCCCCACGTATCTCACCGGCCTGGTGCTGATCGTCCTGCTGCCCGGCCCCAACTCCCTCTACGTCCTCTCCGTCGCCGCCCGCCGGGGCGTCCGCGCCGGATACACGGCCGCTGCGGGCGTCTGGTGCGGGGACGCCGTGCTGATGACCCTCTCCGCGGCCGGGGTCGCCTCCCTTCTCCAGGCGAACGCCCTGCTGTTCGGGATCGTGAAGTACGCCGGCGCCGGATATCTGACCTGGCTCGCGACAGGCATGCTGCGAGCCGCCTGGGGCATGTGGCGCACGCGCCGTGAGCAGACCGAGACGCAGGAGACCCCTGGTGTCACCGACGAGCGGCCCTACCGCCGTGCCCTCGTCATCAGCCTCTTCAACCCGAAGGCGATCCTGTTCTTCGTCGCCTTCTTCGTGCAGTTCGTCGACCCGGGATACGCCTACCCGGCCGTCTCCTTCGTCGTCCTCGGTGTCTTCGCCCAGCTCGCGAGCTTCCTCTATCTCACCGCGCTGATATTCGGCGGTACGAAGCTCTCCGCCGCCTTCCGCCGCCGCAGGCGTCTCTCGGCGGGGGCCACCTCCGCGGCCGGTGCCCTTTTTCTGGGCTTCGCCGTGAAGCTGTCGCTGGCCGGCTCATAGCCGAGGCCGCCGCCCATGGCTGCCGCGTGCTCCGTCAGCCCCTCCGCCGTCGCGCCCGCCGGCTGGATCCCCTTGCCCCGCGAGCCGGGGAACAGCCCCTCGCCCGAGCTCCGGCCCCGATGTCCCCTGGGACGAGCAGCCTGCTCGCCGCGGGCCGCGCGACGGCACCAAGGCGTTCAGCGGGTCCCGTTTCACCGGCGTCGAGCACGCCGTCCGGACAAAGGCGAACCTCCGCTGCTTCGTCGAGGCGGGCTTCGCTCCGGCCCAGGCCGTGCGCGCGAACATGACGGCGTACGTCAATACGATCGGCTTCGTCACGGAGGAACAGGGCGTGCAGCCATCCCCGGTGAGCGCCGGGAAAGGTGCGACGTCGAGAAGCGGGCCCGGCGGATGGCAGACTTTCCCCTGTCGGCCGCGGCCGGCGCCGAGGTCTTCCAGGACTGGGACCGACAGTTCGAGGAAGGGCTGAAGCTGGTGCTCGCAGGAATCGGGGCGGCGTACGGAATGACGTACGGGAAGTCGTCGTGATGCGGTGGGAGCACGGCCAGGCCCTCATCTTTCGAGTGCTGTCCGGTCGGGACCGAGTTGACATCCGGCGCCGAATAACTCTTACTGTCGCGGAATCTGCAGCTGAGAGAGCCCAGGTGTGCGCGTGACCAACCGTCCCCCGATACTGTCCGTCATCGTCCCTTGTTACAACATCGAGACCTATGTCTCGGACACGGTGACGAGTCTCGTCAACAACGACCAGGACGACTTCGAGTTCATCTTCGTCGAGGACCGCTCGACCAAGGACAAGACCTACGAGGCGTTGCTGCAACTGACGAAGAGGCTGAAGAACGGCAGGGTGATCCGGCACGAGCAGAACGGTGGCCTGGCCACCGCCCGCAACACCGGAATCGAAGCGGCCGAAGGCACATACCTCACCTTCCTCGACGGTGACGACTGGCTCGGCCCGGGCTATCTGAAGAGCCTCGTCGACTCCGTCCAGCGCCATGACGTCGACTTCGTGCGCACCGACCACGTCCAGGTCAACGGCATGGAGCGGGCCGTCCACCGGGCGCCCGAGGGTCGCCGGAACGTGCCGCTGGACCCGCGCACCTCGATCCTCCCCGTCGACGACACCACGATGGTCGACTACCCCTACGCCTGGGCCGGCGTCTACCACCGCCGCCTCCTCGACAAGGGCATGCTGCGCTTCCACGACGGTCTGAAGACCGCCGAGGACCGCCCCTGGATCTGGGACCTGCACCGCAGGGCCGACTCCTACCTGGTCGCCAGCCTGCACGGCGTCTTCTACCGCCGGGGCCTCACCACGTCCCTCACCCAGATCGGTGACGTCCGCCAGCTGGACTTCTTCCGGTCCTTCGACCTCGTACTTGCCGAACTCGCGAACGACCCCGAGGTCGGGCTGCTGCGCAAGAAGGCGCTGCGCAACTACTGCGTCGTCATCGCGCACCAGCTGCTCCAGCGCAGCCGCTTCGACCGGCCCACGGCCGCGAAGCTGCGGCAGATGAGCGCCGACGCGCTGAACAGGATGTCCGAGGACGAGCTCCAGGCGGCTCTCATCGGGATGGGTGAGCAGCGCATACACCTGCTGCGGCGCGTGCGCGGCGGTATGAAGGGAATCGCGGCATGATCCAGATCTTCTTCTCGGCGACGCAGTACGCCGCGGCGACCGTCACGGCCGCGATCCGCGCCGGCCTCTTCGGCCCGCGCGAGGAGCACCGCCGCATCCTGGTCGTCAGCAACACGGCCGCCATTCCGGAGGTCGGCACCCCGCTCGACAGAATGGCCGGCTTCGAGAAGCTGCGGCCCGAGTTCGACGAGGTGCGCTCCTGGAACGAGTTCATCTCCCCGCACCACCCGGCCGGCTGGTCCCCGCGCGCGCAGGACGCCATCATGTGGGAGAAGGCCGTACGCCTGGCCTGGGACCTCGGTGACGAGCCCGTGGAGATCGCCTGCGAGTCGATCCAGGCGAACCCCTCCCGCGCGGTCGCCGAGATCTTCGCCGACAGCCCGATCCACGTCTACGCGGACGGCCTGATGAGCTACGGCCCCACCCGCAACCGCATCCCGCACGGTATGAGCAGCCGCATCGCCCGTGTGCTGCACCTCGACCTCATACCGGGCCTTCGGCCCATGCTCCTCGCCGAGTACGGCGTGGAGCCGGTGCCGATCCCCAACGAGCCGATCGTCGGCGTTCTCAACGAGATCGGGGAGCAGGGGGCCGGCATCCTGGCCGACCGCATCCCGGTCGAGAACCGTCCGACGGCCGTGCTCCTCGGCCAGTACCTGTCCGCCATCAACCTCATCACCCAGGAGGAAGAAGAGGAACTGCACGTCCGGATGCTCCGGGCCGCGGCCAGGGCCGGTCACACGGCCGTCCTGTTCAAGCCGCACCCGAGCGCCCCGGCCGCGTACTCCACCTCCCTGCAGACCACCGCCACGGAACTCGGTGTGCACCTGAGCGTTCTCAACGAACCGGTGCTCGCCGAGACGGTGTTCGCGTACCTCAAGCCGCAGCTCGTCGTCGGCTGCTTCTCCACCGCGCTGATGACCGCCGCGACCTTCTACGGCATCCCGGTCGCCCGGGTCGGCACGGAGTCGCTCCTCGACGCCATCACGCCGTACGAGAACAGCAACCGCATCCCGCTCACCATCATCGACGCGGCCCTGCCCGACGCCGAACGCGACCTCGCGTCCAGCATCGGCACCCCGTCCGACGATCCCGGGCTGGTCGAGCGCCTGTCGCCGCTGGTGAAGGCGGTGGGGTACTGCATGCAGTCCCGCAAGCACCCGCAGCTGCGCGAAGAGGTCTCCGCCTGGCTGTCGGTCCATCTGTCGGCGAACGCCCACTACTTCAAGCGCCGCCGCCTGACCAGCCTCCGCCTCCCCGGCGGCAGCGCGGTCCGCGCGGAGACGCTGCGGCGCAACCCGACGGTCCGCAAGGTCGTGAAGAGGATCAGGGCCGCGCAGTCCTGACGGGTACACGGGTGAACGGGTACAGAAACATGTGAAAGAGCCCCGGGTCGGATTCCGACCCGGGGCTCCTCTGCGACTGCTGCGACCGCGCGTCCGCTACGGCTGCTGCTTCAGCTTCTCGCCCAGCTTCTTCGACTGGAGTGTCATGGTCCGCTTCAGTCGTGGGCCGAACGGCTTCTCGACGAACTTGTGCATGAGCCAGGCCAGCGTCAGCAGGCCCGCAACCGACGCGAGGATCGTCAGGTACGGGTCGAGGCCCCAGCCGCGGTGCAGGACCCGGATGAAGAACCAGCCCAGGTGCTCGTGGATCAGATAGAAGGGGTACGTCAACGCACCCGCGATCGTCAGCCAGTTCCAGTTCGCCCAGCGGGTCCAGCCCAGCGCCACCACAGCGACGGACGCGAAGGCGAGCAGCACGATGAGCTGGATGACGTACGGGTTGCGGTGGAAGTCGCCCTGCGCGCCCGGGTGCCACAGCGCCGTCACCGCGTAGCGCTGGCCCAGCAGGAACGACATGCCGACGATGCCCCACAGGAGCAGGTCGCTGCCGTAGCGGTGGATCAGGTAGAGGGCCAGGCCGCCGATGAAGAAGGGGGCGTGGTCGCGGAAGGTGAGTTCGGAGATCAGCGGGTTGTCGGCGACCCGGGCGAAGGCGCCGGCCAGCGTCCACAGGATGCAGAAGGTCACCACACGGCGGTAGGTGACGCCCTTCCAGACCACGAACACCGCGAACAGCACGTAGAACTTGAGTTCCACCCACAGCGTCCAGCACACACCCAGGACACGCGGCACGCCCAGCGGCTGCTGCATCATCGTGAGGTTGACCAGGAACTCGTCGCCGCGTACGTGGTGCACGACCACCGGCATCGCGAACGAGGCGGCGGTGACCATGACGATCGCGACCCAGTACGCGGGGTAGAGACGGGCGATGCGCGAGCGGAAGAAGTCGCCCAGCGTCTTGCCCCAGCTGCTCATGCAGATCACGAAGCCACTGATGACGAAGAAGAACTGCACCCCGAGGCTGCCGTAGGTGGCGAACTGGGACAGGGTCGGGAACATCACACCGGGCGACTGGTCCCAGGACTCGGCGACCGTGCCGTTCTTGCCGGCGAAGTGGTACATGCAGACCATCAGGGCCGCCACCAGCCGCAGTCCGTCCAGGGCCCTCAGCCGGCTGACCGGGCGGGCCTTCCCGCCCTCGGCCGAGGGCGGAACGGCCGGTTCGGCACTCCCGGACCGCGGGCCCGGCGGCGGAGCCGGGAGCGGGGGGGCCATTGTCTGGTCGGCCGCGGTCATCGGCTGGCCTTTCGCAGCTGGGACAAGAGAAGTTGACTCATCGACGGAACCAGGAGAGTCAGGGCAGTCCAAAGAGGTAGCACAGAACTCTCACGGATGAATAACCGGTCAGCTCATTGACGTATGCACGCACGCATACGGTCACGGGCACAGACGTCGGCGCGCGCAGACACCAACGCGTCGCCACCCGTCCGTATACGAATCGGGGGCGACGCGTTCTGCAGATTAAATCCCCGCGGTACCCGTTGTCACCGCTTCACTGTCTTGCTCAACGCCCGCGCGCGTCGCGCGATCCGGCGCACGGTCGCGTTGCGCGGGATGAACGACAGCTGGGACGGCAGGGCGCCGGGCAGCGCCAGCGAGGTCAGGCGGCGGCGCTTGAAGTAGGGCCAGGTCTGCTCGGTGAGGTGCTTGGAGAGGTAGCCCTCCGCCTCCGGGCGCAGCCTCGGGTAGATCCGGGGCTGCATGCAGAAGCCGATCGCCTTGACGAGCCCGGCCAGCGACTTGCCGACCTGCTTGTCCGACGGCATCGACCACTTCTTCACGGCCTTGGCGTCGCCGAGGTCCGGCAGCAGCACGTCCACGATGGTCAGGGGCACGCGGTTGCTGTTCTGGTACGGCGTGATCTTCTCCAGCACGGTGTCCGTGCCGACCCGGGCGACCGGGATGCCGTACATGCCCGCCGCCGTGAACAGGCCGGTCGAGAAGCAGCCGACGACGAGCGCGGGGCGCAGCCGCTGGAAGAGGACCTCGGCGAGCACGGGCCGGTCCAGGACGGTGAGTTCGGCGCCGAGCTTCTTCGCCTCCGTCTCCAGCGACCCCGACCAGGCCGCGGGTGCTGTCGGGTGCGGCTTGAAGACGAGCGAGCGGTGTCCGGCCGCCACGGCTCCGCGCACCATGCGCAGATGCAGTTCCTCCTCCTCGGCGGGGGTGAGGATGCCGAGCGCGGAGAGGTACTGGCCCAGCAGCAGCGCGGGCTGTTCCTCCGCGGGGGCCGGCCCGGTCTCCGTCTCGGCCTCGGCGAGTTCGCCCAGTACCTTCAGGAACGCCTCGGACGGCACCAGTTCGGCGGGCACGCCGAACTCGGTGAGCAGCAGCGGGGTGAGGCCCGGGACGAGGTCGAGGTGGAGGAGGCGCCCGATGCGGGTGCCGACCAGCGCGTCGATCTTGTCGCGCGTGGGGCCGTAGCTTATGAGGCCGTCCGCGTAGACGTCGACGGGAGCGCCGGTGAACAGCTGGCACAGCGCGAGAGCCGGGTTGACCTGCACGGACTCCACGGCCAGCTCGATGTTGTCGTCACCGAGGTTCCACAGCAGCCGCAGATGCCGCTCCCACAGCGGGACATCGTCGGCGCGCGGGCCCCAGCCGCTGGGGTGGAACGGGGTGATCGTCTCGTTCCAGGACAGGACCTCGTCGAACCGCTCGCTCACCCGGTCGAAGCCGGACATCGCGTCGACCCCGGGCGTGATCTCGGGGTTGGAGGCGTTGTTGGTGATCAGCAGCACTCTGCGGTCGGCCGGCCCGAAGAGCCCGGCGTCGAGAGCTGCGGCCAGCGTGGCCGCGCCGTACAGCGTCGACGCACAGAAGATCTGAGTGGTACGGGTCCTGCTGCCGCGGGTCTGGGGGATGGCGGACATCAGACGGACACCGTCCCGGCGGACGCGGAGACGGGCCTGCGCCGCACCTTCCGCAGCCGGTTGGCCCGCTGGGCGTCCATCGAGCCGATGGCATCCGCGAGGACGTCCTGCGGCATCCGCTTCAGCGCGGCGGCGCTCAGCGAACGCAGTTTTCGGGCCACGGCGGGTTCGAACCTCTCGATCGCTCCGAGATGATGAGCCATGATCGCGCAGTAGGTGCGCACTGCTTTGGGCAGCAGCCTATCCGCCTCGGGGTCGCGGGCCGTCTCCTCGATGACCTGGTCGAAGGCCCGGATGAAGTCGAGTTGGCGAACATCACCGATTTGGGTGAGTGAGGACGCGACCCCGCGCCGGTAGAAGACGCCGAGCAGCCCCACCGCGGCGAACGACTCCGCCTCCCGGTGCAGCTTCCAGATCCACGGCCGGTCCTCCGCAGTGCGCAGCCCGTCGGTGAAGTGCAGGATGCCGCGGTCGACGAGCCGGCGGTGGTAGATGCCCGCCCAGGCGTAGGCGTAGTCGACGGAGGTCGTGCGGTCGGTGGGCAGGATCGCGTCCCGCGGCGACATCACGACCCCGCGCCGGCCGTGCGGGACCCGATGGATCGCGCGCGCCCTGTTGGTGCACTGGACATGGTCCGTACGAACGAAATCACAGCCCAAGTCCTCAATAGCGGCGAGGAGTTGGGGGAAATAGCCGGGCGCGAGCCAGTCGTCGCCGTCGAGGAACGTGAGGTATTCGCCACGCGCTTTGTCGATACCGGTGTTGCGGGCGGTGGCCAGGCCTCCGTTCTTCTCGTGGCTGACGAGCACGGCGCCCGGCAGCTCGCGCTCTGCGCGCGCGAGGATGCTCGGAGTCTCGTCGCGCGAGCAGTCGTCGACGAGGATGAACTCGAAGTCCTCGCGCGCGTTGGCGCGCAGGCTCTTCAGAGTGTCGGACGCGTATTGCTGCACGTTGTAGAACGGCACGATGACGGAGAGCTTGACCACGGGTCGAGGTTAGAGCCTCTCCGGTGGTCTCACTTTACCCGGGGTTTGATGTCGGGTGAACTACATGTGTCGACCCGGTGAATCAAGGGGGTTTCTGCACGTATGGCGTCTTGATTCAAGTCGACGCGGCCCTTTGTTAACCCTTTGTTGCCCCTGGATTGGGCGGAAGCCCCCCATGTCGGCTTAAGGTCTTGGGCGTGCCAGCCAGTACCACGAGCCCCATGAGGGTCGCCGTCCTCGCCGATTCCGACACTCGGTGGAAATGGGGTGCGCTCACAGCCAGCCGTATTTCTCCTGATAATTCGGACATTCATCTAGACGGCTACCTCCTCAGAGGCAGGGCGACACCCACCGCCCGCCAGCTCCAGGAGGTCGGCGTCAGGGCGGACTCGCTGCGCGAGGTGACCGCCCTGGAGTTCCTGCGGGCCATGGACCAGGAGGAGCCCTACGACATTCTCGTACTCGCCCTTGTCGGCGGCGGGGTCCAGGCGATGCTGCACGGCCTGGCCCACGTGTGGGACGACCAGGCCCTGCGCCCCGTCGTCGTCACCGGCTACGTCGGGGTCGTCTACGAAAAGCTCGCCGACGGCCTCCTGCTGCGCCACGGCGCCGACCTGGTCCTCGCGAACTCCCGCCAGGACGCCGACCGCTTCAGGGCCGTGTACGACGGAGTCGGCGCCGATTCGTCCTCTGTGACCGAAGTCGCACTTCCGTTCCTGGGTGGCGCGACTTACACGGGTGAGCATGGTCACCCGTACACGGTGGTATTCGCCGCCCAGCCCTCCGTCCCGGAGAGCCGCAAGGACCGTACGTATCTACTGGACCGGCTCGTGCAGCACGCCAAGCTGCACCCCGAGCGCGAGGTGCTGCTCAAGCTGCGCTCCAAGCCCGGCGAGCACACCACACACATCGAGGAACTGCCCTACCAGAAACTGGCCCAGCGCGCCGACCTTCCGCCGAACTTCAAGCTCGTCTACGGGCACATGGGCGAGGTCCTGGACCGTACGGACCTGCTGGTCACGGTCAGCTCCACGGCCGCGCTGGAGTCCCTGCACCGCAGCATCCCGACCGTCGTGCTGAGCGACCTGGGCGTGCGTGAGGCGCTCGGCAACCACCACTTCATCGGCTCCGGCTGCCTCGCCTCCTGGGAGCAGCTCGACGCCGGTCACCAGCCCGTTCCGGACGCCGAGTGGGTGGCCAGGCAGGGTGTCGCCGCTGGGGGCACCCTCGCTGGGGGAGGCTCGTACGAGTCCGCCTTCGACGCTGCGCGCGACAAGATCGACCGACTTCTGGGATCATCGAAGCTCCAGCCCCTGACCCCTTACTACACACCGATGACGGCTCCGGGATATTTGCCGGGTATTCTCGCTCGGCACCACCTCGGCCCCGACGGCGTTCCGCTGCCCGGGGCGCCGGCCGCCGACAAGGAGCCGGGAGCGGTACGGCAGATCGTGCGTCGCGCGGCCCGCGGCGCCTACCGGCACGGCGTGCAGCGCGTTGCGCCCGTGATCCGGCGCATGGGGGAGCTGTGACCGACCGGATACCCCGTCAAGCACGCGAAGAGCGTCAAGGAGTACAGGCAATGTCCAACCCGGAGTCCAACCCGGAAGCGGGCCGAGCGACAGCGCGGCCCCGCGTGCTCGCGGTGATTCCCGCGCGAGGCGGCTCCAAGGGCGTCCCCGCGAAGAACCTGCTGCCCGTCGGCGGGGTCCCGCTGGTCGCCCGCGCGGTGCGCGAGTGCCTCGCCGCCAAGCTGGTCACGGACGTCGTCGTCTCCACCGACGACCAGGCGATCGCCGCCGCCGCCCGGCAGGCCGGCGCCGAGGTCGTGCTGCGCCCCGCCGCCATCGCAGGTGACACCGCGACCTCCGAGGCCGCCGTCCTGCACGCCATGGACGCCCACGAGACGCTGCACGGCGCCAGGGTCGACGTGGTGCTGCTCGTGCAGTGCACCAGCCCGTTCATCATCCGCGAGGACGTCGACGGAGTCGTCGCCGCGGTCGTGCACAACGGCGCGGACAGCGCGCTGACCGTCGCCCCCTTCCACGGCTTCATCTGGCGCGACGCCGCCGACGACCCGCAGCCGGCGCCCGGCGAGCGCACGGCCGTCGAGGGCGGCACCGGCTCCGTGGCCACCGAGACGGTGACCGTCGGCGGCGGCTATGGCGTAAATCATGACAAGTCCTTCCGGCCCCGCCGCCAGGACCGTCCCCAGGACCTTCTGGAGACCGGCGCCGTCTACGCCATGAACGCGACGGGCTTCCGCCAGTCGAAGCACCGTTTCTTCGGTCACACCGAACCCGTGCGCACCGACCCGGCCCGCGTGCTGGAGATCGACGACCCGCACGACCTCGCCCGCGCCCGGGCCCTCGCGACGCTCTTCGACGCGAACCGTCCCGGCGCCCTCCCGACCGCCGACGACATCGACGCGGTCGTACTCGACTTCGACGGCACCCAGACCGACGACAGGGTGCTGATCGACTCCGAGGGACGGGAGTTCGTCTCCGTGCACCGCGGTGACGGCCTCGGCATCGCCGCCCTGCGCAGGAGCGGCCTCACCATGCTGATCCTGTCCTCGGAGCAGAACCCGGTCGTCGCCGCCCGCGCACGGAAGCTACAGCTGCCCGTGCTGCACGGCATCGACCGGAAAGACCTCGCGCTGAAGCAGTGGTGCGAGGAGCAGGGCATCGCGCCGGAGCGCGTGCTCTACGTCGGCAACGACGTCAACGACCTCCCGTGCTTCGCCCTCGTGGGCTGGCCCGTGGCGGTCGCGAGCGCCCACGACGTTGTGCGCGGCGCCGCACGCGCGGTCACCACCGTTCCCGGCGGCGACGGCGCGATCCGAGAGATCGCCAGCTGGATCCTCGGCCCCTCTCTCGACCCCCTCAACAAGAAGTAAGGAACCCCCGGAATGACCTCCACCCGCTTGCGCTCGTTCGGCTCGAAGACCGCCGGCCCCGGCCAGCCCGTGTACATCTGCGGCGAGATCGGCATCAACCACAACGGTGACCTTGAGAACGCCTTCAAGCTGATCGACGTGGCCGCCGAAGCCGGCTGCGACGCGGTCAAGTTCCAGAAGCGCACCCCGGAGATCTGCACCCCGCGCGACCAGTGGGACATCGAGCGCGACACCCCCTGGGGTCGCATGACCTACATCGACTACCGCCACCGTGTGGAGTTCGGTGAGGACGACTACCGCCAGATCGACGAGCACTGCAAGAAGCGCGGCATCGACTGGTTCGCGTCCCCGTGGGACACCGAGGCCGTCGCGTTCCTGGAGAAGTTCGACGTCCCGGCCCACAAGGTCGCCTCCGCGTCCCTGACGGACGACGAGCTGCTCGTCGCCCTGCGCAAGACCGGCCGCACGGTCATCCTGTCGACGGGTATGTCCACCCCGAAGCAGATCCGCCACGCGGTCGAGGTCCTGGGCTCGGACAACATCCTCCTGTGCCACGCGACCTCCACCTACCCGGCGAAGGCCGAGGAGCTCAACCTCCGCGTGATCAACACGCTGGAGAAGGAGTACCCGAACGTCCCGATCGGCTACTCCGGCCACGAGACGGGCCTGCAGACCACGCTGGCCGCGGTCGCCCTCGGTGCCACCTTCGTCGAGCGTCACATCACCCTCGACCGCGCGATGTGGGGCTCCGACCAGGCCGCCTCCGTCGAGCCGCAGGGCCTGACCCGCCTCGTCCGTGACATCCGCACCATCTCCGAGTCTCTCGGTGACGGCGTCAAGAAGGTCTACGAGTCCGAGATCGGCCCGATGAAGAAGCTGCGCCGTGTCTCCGGCGTCATCGCCGACGCGGAGATCGCTGCCGCCGCCGGCGAGCCCGTCACCGCCTGATCCGCACCACTCGGCGGCTTCACCGGCGCCAGCCGGTGAGCACTCCGTCCACGCGGATTCCCCAGTCCGTACTCACGGAAGCGACGGTCGTACGTCGATGAGCCCACGCGCCGGTACCACCGGCCCCCAAACTCTCGCCTTCGTTGAGAGTCCGGTCCAGCTCCTGAACGTGCTGGAATGGGCGCATGTGCACGCACATGCGCCCAGCCCGGAGGGGGCCGGCGGTCCGGCGTCGGCTGTTTCCGCCCGCAGGAAGGGCAAACTCCCCGGCCAGACGCCACGCCGCTGGCGCAGGGGCAGGAGTCGGCCGACGGCCGACAGGGAACCTTCCGGTGGCGGACTGATCCTGGTGGTCCTGTCCCCGGTCGACCCGATGACCCGGAGCCAGCTGCGCCGTATGGCAGAGCTGGCCCGTGAGGAAGGTCACGAGGTCCGCTGGGAGGACGCGCGGGCCGGGACGTCGGCCCCTTTCCGCACGATCGGCGGCCTCGCCCCCCTGCTGCGCAGGACGCAGCGGATCGTGATGGGGGACCCGTTCTCCCGATACGTACAGGTACTGCTCAACATCACCAACGCCCGTGACCTCGTCGTGGTCGACGACGGCACGGCGACGATGGAGTTCGTCTCCCAGCTCGCGCGCGGTGAGCGCCTGGTGCGCTGGCACCGCAAGTCCCGCCGCCCCGGAGCGAGGGACATGCTGTTCCTCCCGGTGTCGTCGAAGGCCCGCCGCCGGCTGACCCCGGGCGGCAAGCGCCGGGTCGAGATCTTCTCCTCGATGCCGATCGAGGACACGCCCAAGGGCGTCGAGGTCACCGCCAACGACTTCGCCTGGACCCGCTCCCGCTTCGGCCCCCCGCACATCGCCGAGGGCGCGGACATGGTCGGCACGTCGCTCGTGGAAACGGGCGTGGTCGACGCCGACCGCTACCGCGAAGCGGTCCGCACCCTGGCCAGGACCCACGGTGTGACGCGCTACTTCGCCCACCGCCGCGAAAGCCCCGAGAAACTCCACGACCTGGCGGCCTGCACGGGCCTGGAGGTGGTCCGCCCGGACCTCCCCCTGGAACTGATCGCCCGCCGCGGCCCCATCGGCCGTACGATCCTCAGCTTCCCCTCGACGGTCGTCCACACCCTCCCCCTGGCCCTGGCGGGCACGGACGTCAAGGTCGCCGTCTGCGACATCGACCCGGCCTGGCTGACGGCGAACGCCTCGCCGCGGGCGCAGGGATTCCTGTCGGGGGTCACGGGGTCCGCCCGGGACGTGGAGCGGGTGTCGACGGAGCCGGGCCGGCCGACGAAGGAAGCGAAGGCGACGGGCTGAACGCCCGTCCCCCCCGTCACGCCTCTCGCCCCTCGCCCGTGAGGCTTCTCACGCGCCCTCCGCCACACAGAACTCGTTGCCCTCCGGATTCAGCAGCACGACATGACCGTCGTGACGGGCGGAAACGGTGGCGCCCAGGGTCACACCGGTTTCCGCGCCAGCAGGAACGCGCGCGGGCGGGTCTCGTCCTCGTCCGGTTCCCGGACCGTCTGCGCGTGCGGTGTCAGGCCCGCCTTGGTCAGGAGCCCGGCCACCCTGTCCGGCGTACGGAACCAGTAGTCCAGCGACATCCGGTGGCCGAAGCGTTCCGCGAGGTGCAGATGGTCGTCGTCCGGGGCCGCCTGGAAGGCCAGCAGGACATGGCCGCCGGGGGCCAGGACGCGGTGGAACTCCGCGAACACCGTGGGCAGGTCGCTGTCCGGGATGTGGATGATCGAGTAGAGGGCCAGGACTCCGCCCAGGGTCTCGTCCGGGAGGTCCAGGGACGTCATCGAGCCGACGTGGAACCGGAGTTCCGGGTGGGCCCGGCCGGCCAGCGTCACCATGCGCGGGGACAGGTCCACGCCGAACACCGGTACGCCGAGGGCGTGCAGTCTCGCGGTGACGTGGCCGGGCCCGGAGCCGATGTCCGCGACGGGCTCGGGACCCTGCGCCCGCACCAGCTCGGCGAAGGCGGCGAGGAGAGCGCGGTCCAGGGGGAGGTCCGCCAAGTGGTCCGCGTATCGCTCTGTGTAGTCGACGGCCATGGCGTCGTAGGCCGCGCGGGTGGCGTGCAGGAAGTCCGGTGTGTTCGGTATATCCGGTACGGGGGTCCGTGTGGAGTGCGGGGCGGAGTTCTGGTTCGGGGCGGTCACGGGGGTGCACGTTACCGGCGGGCGGTGCGGGGGTGGGGGCGTTCTCGCGGGCGACGGTGAGTGTTCATGTGACGTGCCCCTGGCCGTTTCGGTGGGTGGACAGTTCCCGCGACGCGGTGGACGGCGTGGCATCGTGGACGCAGGTAGACGGAAGTGGGTGCTGGGAAAGGCCGACGAGTTTACCCATCCCAGTAAGCGAGTATGCCTACGGCGGTCAGATTTTCTTCCCCTGACAGGTTGAATTTTTGTTGATCGTGGTCAGTCGGCCGCCCGGGCGTCCTACCCTTCAAAGGGTGAAGCAATTGATGTCCCGAGAGTCCGAGTTCGACCTCCCCGGGGAAGCCGCGCTTCCCGGCACGCTGCCGGAAGCGCTGCGCGCCGAACTCGTCGAGTTCCGGCGTGACCTCCACATGCACCCGGAGCTGGGAAACCAGGAGTTCCGCACCACCGCCGCGATCAAGGCACGGCTTGAGAAGGCCGGCCTCCAGCCGCGGGTGCTCGGCGGCGGAACCGGGCTCGTGTGCGACATCGGCGTCGACCCCGACAGGCGGCGCGACGGCACCGCCGCGCCCATGCTCGCCCTGCGCGGCGACATCGACGCCCTGCCCATCCCGGACACGAAGAGTGACTGCGCGTACCGTTCCACCGTGCCAGACCGCGCGCACGCCTGCGGCCACGACGTGCACACCACCGTCGTCCTCGGCGCCGGCCTCGTCCTCGCCGACCTGCACCGCCAGGGCCGGCTGCCGCGTCCGGTGCGGCTGATCTTCCAGCCCGCCGAAGAGGTGCTGCCCGGCGGTGCCGCCGACGCGATCCAGTTCGGCGTGCTCGACGGGGTCGGGCGGATCATCGCCGTGCACTGCGACCCGAAGGTCGACGCCGGGCGGATCGGGCTGCGCCACGGCCCCATCACCTCCGCCTGCGACCGGCTGGAGGTCTCTCTCGACGGCTCCGGCGGACACACCGCGCGCCCCCACCTCACCACCGACCTGGTCACCGCCGTCGCCCGGGTCGCCACCGACGTCCCCGCGCTCGTCGCCCGGCGCGTCGACGCCCGCAGCGGGCTCTCCGTGACCTGGGGGCGCATCGAGTCGGGGCACGCCTGCAACGTGATCCCGCACCACGCCGAGCTCTCCGGGACCGTGCGGTGCCTCGACCTCGACGCCTGGCACCAGGCGCCCGACCTCGTCCACGCGGCCATCGACGAGATCGCCAACCTGTACCGGGCCAAGTCCGAGATCACCTACGTGCGCGGTGTGCCGCCCGTCGTCAACGACGCGTCGGTCGCCGAGCTGCTGCGCGACGCCATGACCGCCCGGCTCGGCGCCCACTCCGTTGAGGACACCGCACAGAGCCTCGGCGGCGAGGACTTCTCCTGGTACCTGGAGAAGGTGCCCGGCGCGATGGCCCGGCTCGGCGTGCGCAGGCCGGGGGACCGGGGTGTGCGTGATCTGCACCAGGGCGACTTCGACGCCGACGAGTACGCGATCACGGTCGGCGTGGAACTGTTCACGGCCGCCGCGCTGATCGACGCGGAAGAGCGGCAGGCGTAGGGAAACGGCCGGGAAGGGGGCATCGCGCGGGCAGTCCGGCGCGGTGCCCCCTCCCTGTCCCATCGGTGCGGGTTCGTCCGTTTGTTTCACTCCGGCGTAACCGTGAGTACGCAAACGTAACCCCCCTCGGCACGAATCGATAACGGCCTCTCGAAACCCCGTTCCCCTCCCTTTCTACGCGCGTTACTGTGCGCCGCAATCGCTGCCGTAGGTGGCGCATTGGGTAAGCGGGCCGGGGACGGTGCCGTGGGGATGAAGGGGTGCCTGCTGTGCGTCTTATTTCTCGGAGGACTCGGTTCTCCCAAGCTGCGGTGACCGTCGCGGTCGTCGCCCTCACCGCAGCCGGTTGCGGTGAGTCCAGCACCAGCGCCGGCAGCTCCGACGAGACCGGCAAGTACACGGGCAAGGGCATCGGCCTCGCCTACGACATCGGCGGCAAGGGCGACCAGTCCTTCAACGACGCCGCGTACTCCGGCTTCGAGAAGGCCGACGCGGAGTTCAAGATGGGCGGCCGGGACATCGAGCCGCAGGACGGCGAGTCCGACGCCGACAAGGTCCAGCGCATCACCCAGCTCGCCCAGGCCGGCTACGACCCGGTGATAGGCGTCGGCTACATCTACGCGCCCGCCATCAAGGAGGTCTCCGTTAAGTTCCCGGACACCACCTTCGGCATCATCGACGACGAGCAGGTCGTCGCGAAGAACGTCGCCGACCTCGTCTTCCACGAGGAGCAGGCCTCCTACCTGGCCGGTGTCGCCGCCGCCAAGGCGACGAAGAAGAACCACATCGGGTTCATCGGCGGCGTGGACATCCCCCTCATCCACAAGTTCGAGGCGGGCTTCGTCCAGGGCGCCAAGTCCATCTCCCCGGACATCGAGATCGAGTCGCAGTACCTGACGGAGACGGCCCAGGAGGGCGGCTTCGCCAGCCCCGACAAGGGCAAGGACGCGGCCAGCGGTCAGATCGAGGCAGGCGCCGACGTGCTGTACCACGCGGCCGGCCTGTCCGGTCAGGGTGTGATCTCCGAGGCCGCCTCCAAGAAGATCTGGGCCATCGGTGTCGACTCCGACCAGTACAGCCAGCAGGCGCTCGCCCAGTACAAGGACTACATCCTCGGCTCGGCCCTGAAGAACGTCGGCGGCGCGGTCTACGACCTGGCGAAGTCCGTGCACGAGGGCAAGCCGCTGTCCGGCGTGCAGCGCGGCGACCTGAAGTCGGGCGGCGTCGGCTTCGCCGACACCAACCCGAAGTACAAGGCGATGACGGACGTCGTGGCCGCGGTCGACAAGGCCAAGCAGGAGATCATCGACGGCACGGTCACCGTCAACACAAAGTGACGCCGTCGGTTCCGCGGACGTGACCTGACGGTCGCGCGACGGGACCGTACGACGGGCAGTGCCCCGGCCTCGCGGTCGGGGCACTGCCCGTCGCAGGTAAACCGGGCGTCCGGGCTCGTCGCGGAGTGCAGCGCCGCCGTGCTGGGCGCCGTCGCGCAGGGATGCGCCCACCGGGACCGCCGCGTCCTACGACCTGACGGGCTGTGGTCGGGGGTGCCGCCACCGGGCGGCCCGGGCCGTACGCCGTGTGCGGTCAGCCCCCGGTCCGGTTGTCCTCGGCGGGACACCGCTCGCGTACGGCGTCCGCGCCGGGCAGGGCGTCGTCGATGACCGGGCGGTCGCGGCCCTTGGCGGGCTCGGTTCTGGCCGCGTCCGGCCTTGGCCGGCCTTCGGTCGGCGGACCGCCGTCCCGGTGGCCCTGGATACGCCCGGCCGGGCATCGTTCCTGCACATACGCCGCTTGCTTCCCTGCAGGGGCGCCCTCCTGTCCGTAATGTGGGCCGTGACTGCGGCCACAGCTCGGTAACGGACCGGACAGTTGGGGTTTTCCGTCTGGTCTACGCGCGTTACGCTGCGGCGGAACCAGCGCCTGGTATGGCGCTTGCACAAAGGAGTCCCTCCCATGCGCCGGCTGTCCCGAATCGCGGTTGCGGGTATCGCGTCCGCCACCCTCGCCGTAACTGCCTCTGCCTGTGGCAGCTCGTCCTCGTCCTCCAGCAGCGACAGCGAAGGCAAGGGGCTCGCCCTCGCCTACGACGTCGGTGGCAAGGGCGACCAGTCCTTCAACGACGCCGCTACCGCCGGCATGGACAAGGCCGACGCGGAGTTCGGCTACAAGAGCACCGCCGTCGAGCCGCAGGACGGCGAGTCGGACGCGGACAAGGCCCAGCGCCTGGAGCAGCTCGCCAAGCAGGGCTACAACCCTGTGATCGGCGTCGGCTACGCCTACGCGCCCGCCGTCAAGGAGGTCGCCGCCAAGTTCCCGAAGGTGACCTTCGGCGTCGTCGACGACGAGCAGGTCCAGGCCGACAACGTCGCGGACATGGTCTTCACCGAGGAGCAGGCCTCCTACCTCGCCGGTGTCACGGCCGCCCTCACCACCAAGACGAACGTCGTCGGCTTCGTCGGCGGTGTGGACATCCCGCTCATCCACAAGTTCGAGGCCGGCTACAAGCAGGGCGTCGAGGACACCAAGAAGGGTGTCACGGTCAAGTCCCAGTACCTGACCGAGACCGCGCAGGAGGGCGGCTTCTCCAGCCCCGACAAGGGTGAGAGCGCGGCCGAGGGCATGATCGACGCCAAGGCGGACGTCGTCTACGCCGCCGCCGGTCTCTCCGGCCAGGGCGTGATCAAGGCCGCCGCCGCGAACAAGGTCTGGGCGATCGGTGTCGACTCGGACCAGTACAAGCAGGACGCGCTGGCCAAGTACAAGGACTCGATCCTGACGTCGGCCATGAAGGACGTCGCCGGGGCTGTCTACAACCTGGCCAAGTCGGTCGAGGACGGCAAGCCCGAGACCGGTGTCGTCCGCGCCGATCTCGCTTCGGGCGGTGTCAGCCTTGCCGACTCCAACCCGGTCTTCAAGGACAACGCCGAGCTTCAGGCCGCGCTGAAGAAGGCCGAGGACGGCATCAAGGACGGTTCCATCAAGGTCAAGACCTCCTGACGTCAGGGGACTTGAGCGTTGCCCGTCGGGCGCTGTAATAACAGCGTTACGGCCACGGAACGGGGTGCGGAGAGGATGGCCGATCCGCACCCCGTTCGCGCGGTGGAACGCCCGGACTGGCACAGTACGGGGCGGTACGGATCAGTCGGTAAATGATCAAGGCCGATCAGGTTCGGGAACTATTTACAGCAGGGGCGCTACGCGCGTAGAGAGGCCCCTTTCCCAAGGAGAGTGCGCCATCGACGCGTCCAGCAGCCCTCCGCTCACCGCTCAGTCGACGACCGCGGTCGAGCTGACGGGCATCACCAAGCGGTTCCCCGGTGTCGTCGCCAACCACGACATCCACCTCACGGTCAGGAAGGGCACCGTGCACGCCCTCGTCGGCGAGAACGGGGCCGGCAAGTCCACCCTGATGAAGATCCTCTACGGCATGCAGAAGCCGGACGAGGGCACCATCGCGGTCGACGGTGAACAGGTGGCCTTCTCGTCGCCCGCCGACGCCATCGCGCGCGGCATCGGCATGGTCCACCAGCACTTCATGCTCGCCGACAACCTCACCGTCCTGGAGAACGTGGTCCTCGGCAGCGAGAAGCTCCACGGCATCGGCGGCGGCGCCCGCAAGAAGATCAGGGAGATCTCCGACCGCTACGGGCTCAGCGTCCGCCCGGACGCCCTCGTCGAAGACCTCGGCGTCGCCGACCGCCAGCGCGTCGAGATCCTCAAGGTCCTCTACCGCGGCGCCAAGACCCTCATCCTCGACGAGCCGACCGCCGTCCTCGTGCCGCAGGAGGTCGAAGCCCTCTTCGTGAACCTGCGCGAACTCAGGTCCGAGGGCCTGGCCGTCATCTTCATCTCCCACAAGCTGGGCGAGGTCCTGTCGGTCGCCGACGAGATCACCGTCATCCGGCGCGGTACGACGGTCGGCACGGCCGTCCCCGCCGAGACGACCCCGCGTCAGCTCGCCGAGCTGATGGTGGGCAGCGAGCTGCCGACGCCGGAGACCAGTGAGTCCACGGTCACCGACCGCGCCGTGATCCAGGTCGACAGGCTGCGCCTGGAAGCGGAGGGCGGCCGGGCCGTCCTCGACGACATCACGTTCACCATCCACGCCGGCGAGGTTCTCGGCCTCGCAGGCGTCGAGGGCAACGGCCAGACCGAGCTGATCGAAGCCCTGATCGGCCTCAAGAGCGCCGACTCCGGCACCATCGCCCTGGCCGGCGAGGAGATCACCGCCTGGCCCACCCGCAGGCGCCGCGAGCACGGCGTCGGCTACATCCCCGAGGACCGCCACCGCCACGGCCTGCTCCTCGAAGCCCCCCTCTGGGAGAACCGCATCCTCGGCCATGTCACCGAGAAGCCCAACAGCAAGGGCAGGCACGGTTTCTGGCTCGACCCGAAGGGCGCCCAGGAGGACACCCGCAGGATCGTCGAGGCGTACGACGTCCGCACCCCGGGCATCGACGTCACCGCCGCCTCCCTGTCCGGCGGCAACCAGCAGAAGCTGATCGTCGGCCGCGAGATGACCCACAAGCCGCGCTTCCTGATCGCCGCCCACCCCACCCGCGGTGTGGACGTCGGCGCCCAGGCGCAGATCTGGGACCAGATCCGCGAGGCCCGCCGCGAAGGCCTGGCCGTGCTGCTGATCTCCGCCGACCTGGACGAGCTGATCGGCCTGTCGGACACCCTGCGGGTCATCTACAACGGCAGGCTGGTCGCCGACGCCGACCCGGCCACCATCACGCCGGAGGAACTGGGCTCGGCCATGACGGGTGCCGCGTCCGGTCACCTTGAGCACATCGAAGAGAGCGCCGAGACCGGCTCGGACGCAAGCGCGGACACCGCCCCGGAGGACGAGGCCCGATGAAGAAGTTCGACAAGGAGCGGCTGCTCCTCGCGGTGGCCGGGCCGGTCATCGCGCTCGTCGCGGCGATCGCCCTGACCTCGGTGGTGCTGCTCGCCTCGGGCCGCAACCCGTTCGAGCCGTACTCCCTGATGCTGGAGCAGGCCTCGTTCTCCGACGTCCAGGTCCTGATCGTCAACCAGGCGTCGATGTACTACATCGCCGCCCTCGCGGTCGCGCTCGGCTTCCGTATGAACCTGTTCAACATCGGCGTCGACGGCCAGTACCGCCTGGGCGCGATGATGACCGCCACCGTCGGCGCCAACGTGTCGCTGCCGTCCTTCCTCCAGATCCCGCTGCTGCTTCTGGTCGCCGTCCTCACCGGCGCCTTCTGGGCCGGTATCGCGGGCATCCTGAAGGTCACCCGGGGTGTGAGCGAGGTCGTCGCGACGATCATGCTCAACGCGATCGCCACCAGCCTCATCGGCTGGCTGATGCTCTCCGACAACTGGGGTGTACAGGTCGGCAACAACAACACGACCGGCGTGATGAAGGAGTCCGGCTGGTTCCCGGGCATCGACCTCGGGGCGGACGTCGGCGAGATCTACGGCCTGGTCTTCCTCGCCGTCCTCATGGGCATCCTGTACTGGGCCGTCCTCAACCGCACCCGCTTCGGCTTCGACCTGCGGGCCACCGGCGAGTCCGAGTCCGCCGCCGCGGCCTCCGGCGTCGACGCCAAGCGCATGGTGCTCCTCTCCATGCTGATCTCCGGCGGTGTGGCGGGCCTGGCCGGCCTGCCGCTGCTGCTCGGCGAGGTCCACACCTACAGCCTGAGCTTCCCCGCGGGCCTCGGCTTCACCGCCATCGGCATCGCCCTCCTCGGCCGCAACAACCCCGGCGGCATCGCGTTCGCCGCCCTGCTGTGGGCCTTCCTGGACAAGGCGTCTCCCGCCCTCGACTACGCGACCCCGGTGGCGTACGAGAAGGAGATCGCCACCATCATGCAGGGCCTGATCGTCTTCGCGGTCGTCATCTCGTACGAGGCCGTGCGTCAGTGGGGCCTGCGCCGCCAGCAGCGTCAGGTGGGCGCCGAACTGGCCGCAGCCGCCGCCGACAACAACACCCAGAAGGAGGTGGCGGCCCGATGAGCGCCCAGACCATCGCCAAGCCGCAGGCGCAGCAGCCCGGCAAGGGCAAGCGCCGGATCTCGCTCCCCGTGCTCCTGCTGATCATCGCGGGTGTGCTGGTCCTGACGTCGGTCGTGCGTCTGATCACGGGCGCCGACGGCATCACCTCCACCGGTCAGATGTCCACGGCCCTGCGGCTCGCCGTCCCGATCGGCCTGGCCGGCCTCGGCGGCCTGTGGGCCGAGCGCGCGGGCGTCGTCAACATCGGCCTCGAGGGCATGATGATCCTCGGTACCTGGTTCGGTGCCTGGGCCGGCTACCAGTGGGGCCCGTGGGTGGGCATCGCCTTCGGCATCCTCGGCGGTGCCCTGGGCGCCGTCCTGCACGCCATCGCGACGGTGACCTTCAACGTCAACCACATCGTCTCCGGTGTGGCCATCAACATCCTGGCCCTGGGCACCGCCCGCTACCTCTCGAAGTTCACCTTCGAGGAAGCCCAGGGGGGCTCCTCCAAGCAGTCCCCGCCGATCGACTCGCTGGGCACCTTCGACATCCCAGGGCTGTCCGGCTGGCTGGACACGCTCAACCAGAAGCACTGGTTCCTGATCTCGGACATCGCGGGCCTGGTCGGCGGTCTGGTCACCGACCTGTCGCCGCTGACGGTCATCGCGGTGGCCCTCGTACCCGCCAGCTGGTGGATCCTGTGGCGCACCGCCTTCGGTCTGCGGCTGCGCTCCTGCGGTGAGAACCCGGTGGCGGCCGAGTCGCTGGGCGTCAACGTCTACAAGTACAAGTACCTCGCCGTGATCATCTCGGGCGGCTTCGCCGGCCTCGGCGGCGCGTTCCTGTCGATCGTCGCCTCGAACGTGTACCTCGACGGCCAGACGGCCGGCCGCGGCTACATCGGCCTCGCCGCGATGATCTTCGGCAACTGGATGCCGGGCGGACTCGCCCTGGGCGCGGGCCTGTTCGGCTACACCGACAGCCTCAACCTGCGCGGTGGCACGACCAACGTGCACGCGCTGATCCTGCTGCTGGCGATCCTGCTGGTGTTCGGGGCGGCCTACCTGGTGTGGAGGAAGCGGTACGTGCCCGCCGTGATCACCGCGGCCATCTCGGCCCTGATGTTCTTCTGGTACGCCGACACCAACGAGGTCCCCCGCCAGCTCGTGACGGCGGCGCCGTACATCGTGACCCTGCTGGTCCTCTCCTTCTCGGCGCAACGTCTGCGGATGCCGAAGGCGGACGGCATGCCGTACCGCAGGGGGCAGGGCAAGTGACGGCGTCCGGGCCGGCGAACGCCGACCGGGGCGACCGGGGCGGCTGGGTCGACTGGGAGAAGCTGCGGGCGGTGGCCCGGGACGCGATGTCCCGGGCGTACGCCCCCTACTCCGGTTACCCGGTCGGCGCCGCGGCCCTGGTCGACGACGGCCGCACGGTCTCGGGCTGCAACGTCGAGAACGCGTCGTACGGGCTCGGGCTGTGCGCCGAGTGCGGTCTGGTCTCGGAGCTCCAGCTGACGGGCGGCGGCCGGCTGACGCACTTCACGTGCGTGGACGGCAAGGGCGACGTCCTCGTCCCGTGCGGCCGTTGCCGGCAGCTGCTGTACGAGTTCGGGGGCGCGACCCTCCTGCTGGAGACCCCGGCGGGCATCCTGCCCCTCTCGGAGATGCTTCCCCAGGCCTTCGGCCCGGACCATCTCGCCCAGTAACTCCCGTACGGCCCCCCTGAGTTGATCGGCTGAGTTGATCAGTCACTCGGTCTCCGGGGGGCCGCACAGTTTCGCAGAACCACCGGAAGGAAGCCAAAGCCATGACGATGCTGTCGATGGATGTCATCTCCGTCATCCGCACCAAGCGGGACCGCGGTGAACTCGGCGACGACCAGATCGACTGGGTCATCGACGCGTACACGCGCGGCGAGGTCGCCGACGAACAGATGTCCGCGCTCGCCATGGCGATCCTGCTGAACGGCATGAACCGCCGAGAGATCGCCCGCTGGACGGCGGCCATGATCGCGTCCGGCGAGCGCATGAACTTCGACTCCCTGTCCCGCCCCACGGCGGACAAGCACTCGACGGGAGGCGTGGGCGACAAGATCACGCTCCCGCTCGCCCCCCTGGTGGCGGCGTGCGGGGCTGCCGTACCGCAGCTCTCGGGCCGCGGCCTCGGCCACACGGGCGGCACGCTGGACAAGCTGGAGTCGATCCCGGGCTGGCGGGCGCTGCTCTCCAACGAGGAGATGCTGAGCGTCCTGGACGGCACGGGCGCCGTGATCTGCGCGGCGGGCGACGGCCTGGCCCCCGCCGACAAGAAGCTGTACGCGCTGCGGGACGTCACGGGCACGGTCGAGGCGATCCCGCTGATCGCCTCGTCGATCATGTCGAAGAAGATCGCGGAGGGCACCGGCTCCCTGGTCCTGGATGTGAAGGTGGGCACGGGCGCCTTCATGAAGACCATCGAGGACGCGCGGGAACTGGCGTCCACGATGGTGGGTCTGGGGACTGATCACGGTGTTCGCACGGTGGCCCTTCTCACGGACATGTCGACTCCGCTCGGCCTGACGGCCGGCAACGCGCTGGAGGTAAGGGAGTCGGTCGAGGTCCTGGCGGGCGGCGGCCCCTCGGACGTGGTCGAACTGACGCTCGCCCTGGCCCGCGAGATGCTGGACGCGGCCGGCGTGAAGGACGCCGACCCGGCGAAGGCGCTGGCGGACGGCTCGGCGATGGACGTGTGGCGCCGGATGATCGCGGCTCAGGGCGGCGACCCGGACGCCACCCTGCCGACGTCGAAGGAACAGCACGTCATCAAGGCGCCGTCCTCGGGCGTCCTCACCCGCCTGGACGCGTACGGCGTCGGCGTCGCCGCCTGGCGGCTCGGCGCGGGGCGTGCGCGCAAGGAGGACCCGGTGCAGGCCGGCGCGGGCGTCGAGCTGCACGCCAAGCCGGGGGACACGGTCACGGAGGGCCAGCCCCTGCTGACCCTCCACACGGACACGCCGGAGCGCTTCGAGTACGCGCTCCAGGCCGTCGAGGGCTCGTACGACATCGGAGCGGCGGGGACGGACTTCTCGGCGGCGCCGGTGGTGCTGGAGCGGATCGCCTGAGCCGGTGCCGGTGCCGGTGCCGGTGCCAGTAGCGGTGGCGGTGGCGGTAGTCGTGCGGTGTGCTCGGGAGGGGGAGGCCTTTTCTCGGGCACGGCACGGTCAGCCCAGCAGGGCGGCGACCACGACCAGCACCGGTACGCCAGGATGGTCGACAGCAGGACCGACTCCCGGGCCAGGGTTTCCGCCACGCGGTGGCCGTTTGCCGCTTCTTTCCGGCGCATGCCTGGGCATCCCAGCCCGTCCGGCGTTT
>NZ_JAVFVX010000620.1:0-240 GCF_033441795.1 Streptomyces sp. ADMS
CACGGTGCGGGCGGTGGTCAGGGGGTCCGCGGTCAACAACGACGGCGCCGTCAAATCCAGCTTCACCGCGCCCGGAGTCTCCGGCCAGGCCGCCGTGGTGGCCGAGGCACTCGCCATGGGTGGTGTCCCCGCCGAGACCATCGACTACATAGAAGGCCACGGAAGCGGCACGGTCGTGGGTGACGCCATTGAGGTGCAGGCGTTGTCGCGGGTGTTTGGTGGGTTGGGTGGTGGGGCGGT
>NZ_JAVFVX010000621.1:0-240 GCF_033441795.1 Streptomyces sp. ADMS
ACCGCCCCACCACCCAACCCACCAAACACCCGCGACAACGCCTGCACCTCAATGGGATCTCCAAGCAAGGTGCCTGTTCCATGGCCTTCGACATAGTCGATGTCGGCGGGACCGACACCGGCGGCCCGCAGCGCGTCCGTGATCACGGCGGCCTGACCGGTCACGCTGGGTGCGGTGAACCCGACTTTGACGGCGCCGTCGTTGTTGACCGCGGACCCCCTGACCACCGCCCGCACCGTG
>NZ_JAVFVX010000622.1:0-240 GCF_033441795.1 Streptomyces sp. ADMS
GCGGCCCGGCGTACGTCCGCTGCGGTGGCGATGGGCAGTTGGGCGGTCACCGTACTGGCTCCTTGGTGCTTGCCGGGCTCTGGTCGTTGGTGGCCGTGGTCGCGGGGGCGGCTTGTGTGCCGTCGGGGGTCTGTCCGAGCAGCCAGGACGTGTGGAGTCCGGCGGCGGCCGAGTTCGGCAGCGGTACGGCGGCCCGGCGTACGTCCGCTGCGGTGGCGATGGGCAGTTGGGCGGTCACCG
>NZ_JAVFVX010000623.1:0-239 GCF_033441795.1 Streptomyces sp. ADMS
ACCTCGGCCAGGCCGTCCGGGGACTCGAAGGAGACGTCGGCCGCGCCGTAGCGGTGGCTCCAGCCTGCTGCCGCCAGCGGCGTGCCGACGTCGAGTGCCGCCAAGTCGCTGTTGCCGTAGTAGAGGTAGGAGTCGGGGCCCTCGGTGTAGGCAGCGGCGAGCGCGGTGGTGAAACCCTGGACTATCTCGGTCGGGGTGCTGTCCTGGTACGTGACCAGCCAGCGAGGCATCGCGAAGGG
>NZ_JAVFVX010000624.1:0-239 GCF_033441795.1 Streptomyces sp. ADMS
CTTCGCGTGATCGTGCTGATGGAAAGCGGCCGAGGAGCCACCAGCGGCTAATCGGTCTGTGCAAGGCCGGGCCGATCCGCGCCGAGGTTCAAGCCGGAGCGTGGGTCATTCGTCATCAAGAAGCCCGGAGTCGTCCGAGTCATCCGGCATTCCTTCGAGCCGCCGGGCTTGGTCGATCACCGCATTCAGCATCTGCAGGCTCGACGTGCTGAGCCCGTTGGCGCGCAGGGCGACCCTGC
>NZ_JAVFVX010000625.1:0-239 GCF_033441795.1 Streptomyces sp. ADMS
TGCGCCGCCCTCGCAGTGGCCACCGCCGCCCTCGACCTCTCCAATCGTCTCGCCGAGTTCTGACCGCAACCGCAGAAGGCCGCCCCGCGCCGATCAGGCAGGGGCGGCCTTGCCGTACGCCCAACTGCGCGTTGCGTACGCTCATTACGGAACGAACGAGGAGGACACGATGGCCGACGACCAACAGCTCTGGGGGTACCCGGAGGTCGCCGCCCACCTGGGCATCAGCGTCCGAGCAG
>NZ_JAVFVX010000626.1:0-238 GCF_033441795.1 Streptomyces sp. ADMS
CCGCCGTCCTCGCCTCGGCCGAGCGCGCTGCCGGCCTGGATGATGCCTCGGGCCGCCGAGCGGATCGCCCGGGTGTCGGCGCGTTCGGCGCGGACGTGGCTGCGGGTGGCGCGTTCGAAGGAGCGAGCGGCGGCACCAAGTTCGGTGCGGGTGGCGGCTGGGGAGGTCTGGGCGACCGCGTCCAGGAGTTCGCCGACTCCGACGAGTTGGGCTGCGGCATCGTCGTCGTCGCTGTCCA
>NZ_JAVFVX010000627.1:0-238 GCF_033441795.1 Streptomyces sp. ADMS
GGAGGCGCTGCGTCAGGGGGACTGGCCAGCAGTGTTGCGGCTGTTCGAGGCCGACCGTGACGCCTTGGTTCGAAAGGCCAGGGACGAAGTGTCGCGCGGGGCGGTCTTTCATCGTATTCGTGTGGTTGAGGAGCCGCTGACGCCGTATGTGCAGTGGGAGCTGCACTGGCTACGACTGAGCGCGGAATGCGGGCATTCCGTTCGCGTCCTGCCTGCTTCCGCGGTCGCCGCCGCGGAG
>NZ_JAVFVX010000628.1:0-238 GCF_033441795.1 Streptomyces sp. ADMS
CGCAGCATCAGGCGCCGCGAGCCCCAGTTGGCGAAGTACAGGTGGGCGTCGTACACCTGCTCCATCAGTTTGCGCTCATCGCCGCGGAAGTCGCCGTAGTGGTATTCGTTGACGAAGTGTGTCGCGCTGATCCTGGCCCGGCTCGACAGCGCCCGTACCTCTTCGAGCTCGTCCTTGGTCAAGGGTCGGTCGATGGCCTGGAACTCGTAGTACTGGTACTCGCTCACGGCCGTGCAGC
>NZ_JAVFVX010000629.1:0-238 GCF_033441795.1 Streptomyces sp. ADMS
CGCAGCATCAGGCGCCGCGAGCCCCAGTTGGCGAAGTACAGGTGGGCGTCGTACAGCTGCTCCATCAGTTTGCGCTCGTCGCCGCGGAAGTTGCCGTAGTGGTACTCGTTGACGAAGTGCGTCGCGCTGGTCCGGGCCCGGCTCGACAGGGCCCGCACCCCTTCGAGTTCGTCCTTGTTCAACGGTCGGTCGATGGCCTGGAACTCGTAGTACTGGTACTCGCTCACGGCCGTGCAGC
>NZ_JAVFVX010000062.1:0-48507 GCF_033441795.1 Streptomyces sp. ADMS
CACTACGAGACCGGCTCCGACGGCATCGCTCTCAGCGCCGACGGCACGCGCCTCTACTACTGCCCGCTGTCCAGCCGCCGACTGCACAGCGTGTCCACCGACGCCCTCGCCGATCCGGAGGCCACGGACGCCGAGGTGGCGGCGACGGTCGAGGACCTCGGGTTCAAGCCGATGGCCGACGGCCTGGAGAGCGACGACAAGGGTCGGCTCTACGGCGGCGACCTCGAACACAACGCGATCTGGCGCAGGAGCCCGAACGGCACCTACCGGACCCTCGCCCAGGGACGCGATCTGCTCTGGGTCGACACCCTGTCCGTCGCCTCGGACCGGCACCTGTACGCCATCGCCAACCAGCTCAACCGGCTGTCGCCCTTCCACGAGGGCAAGGACCTGCGCCGCAAGCCCTATCTCCTGGTCCGCCTGCCGATCGACGCCGGGCCGGTCAGGCTCGTGTGACCTCTCCGGCCCGCGTCAGGCGGCCGCCTGGTCGCTGGATCAGAGCGCACCCCAGCCGTGCAGCGGGCGACCTCGGCCCGGGCGCTGCCTGAACGCGGACCCGGTCGGATGCCCTCTGCCGCATAACGCGCCAGGACACCCCCTGTTCCCGTTGCTTCGTCGTCCGGGTGGGCGTGCACTGCCATCAGAGTCAGAGCCCGGTCAGCAGCCATGAAATCCACCCCTGGTCGGTCAAGCGATCGAAGCCACTCTGCGGCACAGGGGTACGCGACAGCCGAGTCCGTCCGGTGTCCCGCAGGATCCGACCGGCATGACGTACATCCTGCTGTTCCTCGTGTTCGGCTCGGTGCTGCTGCCGTTAAAGGCGATCGCGATGAACATGCTGTCGCTGTCCGCGACCTTCGGGGTCCTGGTCTGGATCTTCCAGGACGGCCATCTGCACAACCTGCTCGGCTTCGATCCGACGGGCGACATCGAGCCCAACATGCCGATCATGCTGTTCGCGCTGATCTTCGGGCTCTCCATGGACTACGAGGTGTTCCTGGTGGCCCGGATGCGGGAGCAGTACGACAAGCAGGGTGACAGCACGGAGGCCGTGGCGACCGGGCTGCAGTCCATCGGCCGCCTGGTCGTGAGCGCGGCGGTGCTGATGTGCGTGCCGCTCGCGGCGATCGGGATGAGCGATGTGCTGACCATCAAGCTGTTCGGCGTCGGCATGGTGTTCGCGGTCCTGGTGGACGTGCTGGTGGTGCGCGTCCTGCTGGGAACGGCCGTCATGAGGCTGCTGGGCAGGGCGGCCTGGTGGGCTGCAGGCCCACTCGCCCGCTTCTACGACCGGTTCGGCATCAAGGAGACCGACTTGCCGGCCGACGACACCGCCGACGAGCGGGTCCCCGTCACCACGGGCTGAACCCTCCCGAGAGGCCGAAGTGCCTACACCCGCGGCACTTCGGCCCTCGCTGCCGTCGCGAGCGGGGGGTGCCGGCGGTGCACTGCTGGGGACTCACTCCTCTGGATGCTCGCCCCGCCCGCATGAACGGCGATCATGGCGACGGTGGTTCGCGTCCTCCTGGGCCCGCAGCAGCCGGAGACCGGCTCGAACAGCACGGTGAGGACCACCGCCCGCTCGGCGAGGGCGATGCGGTCCTCGATCTCCTCGAACTGCGCGAAGTCCAAATCGGCGGTGGAGGTGGCGAGCCGTGCGTAGGGGATGAGGTCGTCGGCCGTGTAGTCGGTGCCGAGGCGGCTCAGCGCCGCGAGACTTTCGGCGAGTGCGGGGCGGTGCGGCGACGCGTCGGAGATCTGGCAGCCCATGTTCTCGATGAGAGCGCTGACCCTCGCGGCGGCTCCGCCTGGTATCGCCTCGTTGGCGGCGCTCTCCGCTCCGGGACCGTCCTCGTTTTCGCATGCGCGGCGCGAGGCGACGTCGTCTCGAAGGCACAGGAGAGGTAATGCAGCCAGGGGAGATGGAGCGGGTCGATCTGGGTGAGGTGCCGTATGAGGTGGCGCAGGCCGACATGGCCGGTTGGGTGGCCGAGCGGAAGCAGGGGCGTACCGGGGATCGGTTGTTTCTGCTCACCCACCCTCCCGTGATCACCTACGCGGCGCGGACACCGGCCGACCAACTGCCAGTACCGGCTTCACCGATCAGCCTGGTTGAAGTCGACCGGGGAGGTCACGCCACCTATCACGGCCAGGGCAGCTGATCGGGTATCTCGTGCTGAACGTACGCGAGCTAGGACCGCGCGGCTTGATACGACGGATCGAACACGCCCTGATCCGTGCGTTGGGATCACTCGGGTTCGAGGCGATACGCCGGGACACACCCCGAGCCGCCGGTGGCGCCGGCACGCGGCTTCCTGGCGTTGCTGGGTGTGGGCCGGCGTCTCGACTTGGAATTTGTAAACTGATCGGTTTACGATGAGCTTGAAACCGATCGGTTTCATCAGTCGGAGTCCCGGCGGGGTGCTGCGTCCCCGGTTCTGCGTCGACGGCCGTGTGTGCCGAGATTGAACGTTCCGAGGGTCACCGGACCGCAATGAAGCTGTCCGCCCTTCTCCGGATACGAGCGTGTTGTCCGAGACCGGAGTAAGTCATGAATGGGATTCACCCGTTCCGCGTCCTGCGCGCCAAACCCCTGTGGATCGCCAACGGCGTCATCACGGGCGTCCTCGCGCTGCTGTTCACCGTGTTCTACGTCGGGGCCAACATCGATCCCGTCGATCACATGAAGAATCTGCCCGTCGGCCTGGTCAACGCCGACAAGGGGGCCGCTGTTGGTGGCGAGCAGGTCAACCTGGGGGTTCGGATCACCGAGTCGATCAAGAGGTCCACCACGAGCGGGGACAAGATCGACTGGAAGGTGATGGACGAGAAGGAGATGAAGGAGGAACTCGGCAAGGGCAAGCTGTACGGCGCGCTCGTCGTTCCCGCCGACTTCACCTCCGCCACCTATGCACTCACCAGTGCCGCGACCACCGGGGTCCCGACCCGTCCGACGCTGACGGTACTGACCAACCAGTCCGCCGGCAGTGTGGGCTCCAGTCTGGCCCGGACTGTGACGACGCAGGCGGCCGAAAGTGCCTCGCTCCAGGTGGGCGAGGGGCTCACGTCCCAGGGCGGGGCCGGGCAGGGGAAGCTGCCCGCCGCGGCACGCGTCCTGCTCGCCGACCCGGCCGCCGTCACCGTCGAGGACGGCCATCCTCTCGACTCGCACAGCGGCTTGGGCCTGACAGCGTTCTACTACGCGCTCGTCCTGGTGGTCTGCGGCATGCTCTCCGCCAACGTCATCAGCGGCCAGGTGGACCACGCCCTCGGCTACACCCATAACGACATGGGCCCGCTGCGCCTGCACCGCCCGCTCATCCGGGCGACCCGGGTGCAGACCCTCGCCATCAGCAGCACTCTCATGGCCGGGTTGTCCCTGCTGATGGGGAGCCTGGTCATGGTGGGCGCGGTCGGCCTCATGGGGATGCACGCCGCCCATCTGCCGCTGCTGTGGCTGTTCTCGGTGTGCGCCATCGCGGTCTCCGGGATCGGTGCGCTCACCCTGCTCGCCGTCTTCGGCACGCCCGGCATGCTGGTGGTCACGCTGGTCTTCATCGGGATGGCGGTGCCGACGGCCAACGCCACCACGCCGCTTCAGGCACTGCCCGGCTTCTACCGCTTCCTGGCGGAGTTCGAACCGCTGCGGCAGATCACCGGCGGCATCCGCTCGATCCTCTACTACGACGCCCAGGCCGACGCCGGTCTGACCCGGGGCTGGGTCATGATGGCCGTCGGCCTCGCGGCAGCCGCCCTCTTCGGCTTCGGCATGACCAGCTGGTACGACCGCAAGGGGCTGCACCGCATCCCCGCCGGGACGGAGCCCGAGAAGACCGCTGCCCCGGCGTAGCGGAAGGGCGGCCCACCAAGGACGGGGCCATTACTCGGAGTGGCCCCGGCGTGAGTCGCCCCGTGGGGACGGGAGGCGCGCGCACCATCAGGGCTCGGCGACGGTCTCTCCCCCGGGACCGTCGCCGAGCCTCTGAGTGGCCTGCAGGTGTCCGACCGGCGGCGGGCATCTCCCCGACACTCCGCGCGGAAACCGATCGGTTTCTATTTCGTCCGATTCGAGTTAACCTCGCGGTATGACTACCGAAGTGAAGCAAAGCCCCCGGGAGCGGCTGCTGGAGGCCGCGGCCACTCTCACCTACCGCGACGGCGTCGGCATCGGCGTCGAGGCGCTGTGCAAGGCGGCCGGGGTGTCGAAGCGTTCCATGTACCAGCTGTTCGAGAGCAAGGACGAACTGCTGGCGGCGAGCCTGAAGGAGCGTGCCGCTGCCTTCGTGGCTAGGGCCCTGCCCTCGGCGGACGATGGCCTTTCCCCCCGCGAGCGGATCCTGTACGTCTTCGAGCGGGTGGAGTCGCAGGCGGGTGCGGCCGAGTTCCGGGGCTGCCGGTACCTGGCTGTGCAGATCGAGCTCAAGGATCAGACCCACCCCGCGAGCCGGGTGGCCCACCAGATCAAAGCGGACCTGACGGCCTTTTTCCGTTCCGAGGCCGAACGGGGTGGGGCGAGCAACCCCGACCTGCTGGCCCGGCAGCTCATCCTGGTCTTCGACGGCGCCAGCGCCCGCGCGGGGATCCGCGCCGACAATCTGACCGGACTCATCGCGCCCACTGTGACCACCCTGCTCGATGCGGCAGGCATGTACTGATCGGCCCCGTCTTCGAGCAGGATCGGCGACCGAAGCGCTCTTTCGGGGTGATGCCCGACTCCGGCAGCCGGAGCAGCGCCCATGGCCTCAAGGCGCCGGTCGGTTTGCGTCTGCCGGCAAGGCGCCTGATCGGGCGCTGGTCCGCAGGGCCTTGTGGCGGCCGACCGCCATGAGCCGGGGCTCCTGCCTGTCGCGCGTCACAAACAGCGCTCCGCCCCACGTTGGGCGAGACGCCGCGGTCACCGCGCAGCCCGATCGGCTTCAGCGTGCAGACGCTGGCGCGGCCCGGATCGGTTGGCACTTGAGCTTGCGCTTGGAAACCGATCAGTTTACTGTGGATGGAAACTGATCAGTTTCTGACGAGTAAGGCATCCATGATGACGACGAACCGGCCGGTGGCACTCGTGACGGGTGCGTCATCCGGCATCGGGAAGGCAGCCGCGCTCGCCCTGGTCGCAGCCGGATTCGACGTGGTCGGCACAAGCCGTGACACCTCACGTGTCACCCCGCTCGACGGCGTGACGTTCCTCGGGCTCGACGTCGCCAGTGACGCCTCGGTCTCCGCGGCGGTCCAGGAGGTGAGCGAGCGGTTCGGGCGGATCGACGTCCTCGTCAACAACGCCGGCGTCGGCTCGATGGGTGCGGCCGAGGAAACCTCTGTCGAGCAGGCCCAGTCCGTCTTCGACACCAACGTCTTCGGGGTCATGCGCATGGTGAACGAGGTCCTGCCGTACATGCGCGCTCAGCGACGCGGGCGCATCATCAACATCTCGTCCGTACTCGGGTTCCTGCCCCAGCCCTACATGGCCGCCTACGCCGCCTCCAAGCACGCGATCGAGGGCTACACCGAGTCCCTGGACCACGAGGTCCGCGACCACGGCATCCGTGCGCTCATCGTCGAACCCGCTTACACCAAGACGGGATTCGAGGCCAACAGCGCGAAGCCCGACACGCCCCTGCAGGCCTATGCGAAGCAACGGCTCAGCGTCGACCGCGTGATGGCGGAGGCGATCAGGGACGGCGACGCGCCCGCTGTCGTCGCCAAGGCGATCGTCGCGGCGGCGACCGACGCCAAACCGAGGCTGCGCTACACCGCCGGCCCCCTGGCCGGACGCGCGCGCATACTGCGCCGCGTCGCTCCCGCCCAGGTTTTCGACAAGCAGATCCGCAAGATGAACAAGCTGGCCGGCTGACGCCTGCCCGCACTCAAGCACCCCGCAAGTTACGGCGAGCTGCCCGCCGGGCGGTTCCCGCGTTCGCCCGGCACGACCTGCCCGAGTTGGGCTACGAGCGTTCCCGGCGCGAGCCGGAGTGGGCGGCGTCCTGCACTGTCGCGGGCCGGCACGGCGAGGTCGATCTGCCCACCTTCCAGGTCGGCGGCTGGTTCGACATCTTCGGCCAGGGCACGCTCGACAACTTCACCGCCATGCGCCGCGCCGGCCGGTCCGCCACGCTGGTCATGGGCCCGTGGACCCACACCAACTGGCGGCACATGGTCGGTGACGTCAACCTCGGGTTCGGCGCGCACTCCGACTTCATGGGCATGCGCGGACGCCTGCACGACATGCAGTTCGACTGGTTCCGGCGCACCCTCGGCGAAGGCGGCGAAGGCGGCGAAGGCGGAGCTGTGGAGCCGGACACGGGCACGGTGCTGCTGTTCGTCATGGGCATCAACCAGTGGCGCGAGGAGACGGAATGGCCCCTGTCGCGGGCCGTGGATACGGACTTCCACCTGCGCGCCGACGGACGCCTGACGCAGGAGCCGCCGTCCACCGCCGAGCAGGCCGAGGAGTTCACCTACGACCCCATGGACCCGGTACCGACCACCGGCGGAGCGCTCCTCATGGGCGGCGGGCTCCTGAACGCCGACGAGTTCCGTCCCGGACCGCTCGACCAGGCGGCCGTCGAGGCGCGCGAGGACGTCCTGGTCTTCACCACCGAACCGCTCACAGAGGACGTCGAGGTGACCGGCCGGGTCCGGGCGGTGCTCTTCGCCGCCACGGACGGACCCTCGACCGACTGGGTGGCCCGCCTGTGCGACGTCGACGAGAACGGCGTCTCCCTCAACGTGGCCGACGGCATCGTGCGGGTGCGCGCGGCGACACCGGGCGAGCCGGCAGAGCACGTCGTGGACCTGTGGTCGACCAGCATCGTCTTCAGGGCGGGACACCGGATACGGGTCCCGGTCACCTCCAGCAACTTCCCCCGCTGGGACCGCAACCTCAGCACGGGCGAGCCGGAGGAGAGCGCGACCATGGCCCGAGTGGCCCGCCAGCGCGTCTTCCACGACCCAGCCCGACCCTCCCGCATCGTCCTGCCGGTGGTGCCGGTCCCATAAGAAGCACCGGAGATCCACACGGCGGACATGGGCGACTCCATCTCGCACAGGGTGACCCTCAGCACTACGTCCGTCGAGCCGTCACAGTCGCGGGATTGACCGTCACCCACGGGCCTCACCCGTTTCCCTCCCAACGCACCAGCGACCGGGTCGCCTTTGCGCGCGGCGTCGAGGCGCTCGGCGACCGGCGCGGTGTCGCGGCGGCGACAGTCGAAACAAGGAGGGCCGGAGCAGGGGCCCGATCATCCCGCGACTCTGGTACGTGGGCTCCAGCTCACGCAGAATGCGTGACCGGTCTGTACGGGGCCGCGCGCCGGCCCCCGCGGACCGGGCCTCTCGTCGCGAGGCCGCGTCGCCACAAAGGTATTCGGGGTCATCGGGCCTGTCTTCCCTGTCGTCGCGCGCCTCGCCGACCCGCCCGGCGTACTTGAGCTGTCCTTGCGCCGCCGGCAGCCGGGCCGTCCTTGGTCGCCGACCCCAGGCCGGCTCGCAAGGGCGCGCGGCCGAGCACGTCGGCGACACCGAGCCGTACGGCACGCCACTCCTCACGTCACTCCGCTGAACCCCGCCTGAGATCCAGCCAGGCCACGTCGATCACTGTCGGCGAACTCGCGGCTTTCACCGGCCTGCGCCCGGCCAGTACGGACTTCGCCGATGGACACGAGGCCAGCCAGCCCCTGAAGCCTGAGCGCCCCCGACCCCGCGTGCCGTGGTCATCCGCCGCGCAACCCGACTTGCATCACAAAACCGATCGGTTTACGGTGGTGAAACCGATCGGTTTTCACCTTCGTGGAGGTAGTCATGACAGCAATCAAGGGCGCCGGCGTCTTCGTCACCGGAGGCAGCCGTGGCATCGGCAAGATGCTGGTCGAGGAGCTCTATGCGCGCGGGGCCGGCAAGGTCTACGCCACGGCCCGTGACCCGCGCACGGTGACTCACCCCGATGCCGTTCCGCTGGCGCTCGAGGCCACTGACCCGGCATCCGTGGCAGCCGCCGCCGAGCAGGCCCAGGACGTCACCATCCTGATCAACAACGCCGGGGCCTCCGTCCGCGCTTCGTACCTCAACTCCCCGATGGAGGACGTGCGCCGGGATCTGGAGACCAACTTCTACGGGCCGCTGCTGGTCACCCGGGCCTTCGTGCCGGTCATCGAGCGCAACGGCGGAGGACACATCCTCAACGCCCACTCCGCCCTGTCCTGGCTGGCCGACGGCACGCCCTACGGCGCCTCCAAGGCCGCCCTGTGGTCGCAGACCAACTCCCTGCGCCTGGAGTTGCAGCCGCGCGGCATCGCGGTGACCGGGCTCCACATGGCCTACGTGGACACCGACATGACGTCGGGTGTCGACGCGCCCAAGGCCGACCCCCGCGACATCGCCGTGGCCGCACTCGACGGCATCGAGGCGGGAGCGCACGAGGTGCTGGCCGACGACACCACCCGCTGGGTCAAGTCCCAGCTGTCCGCCGACCTGGAAGCCATGTACGCCCAGCTGGCGAAGTAGTAGCCCACACTTACGCACTTCAAGGAGATCCGCGTGGAGAGTCCGCTCACCCACCGCTTCGTCGACGTGAACGGGGTCCGGCTGCACATCGCCGAGCGGGGGCAGGGACCGCTGGTCCTGCTGCTGCACGGCTGGCCGGAGAGCTGGTACTCCTGGCGTCACCAGTTCGGCGCTCTGGGGGCGGCCGGGTACCGGGTCGTCGCCCCCGACCAGCGCGGCTACGCCCGCAGCGAGCAACCGCCGGACGTCGCGTCGTACACCCTGCTCCACCTCGTCGGCGACGTGATCGCCCTGATCGAGGAACTCGGGGAGGAGCAGGCGGTCGTGGTGGGCCACGACTGGGGCGCACCCGCCGCCTGGACCGCGGCGATGCTGCGCCCGGACAAGGTCCGTGCGGTGGCCGGGCTCAGCATTCCGCCCATCCTGCCCGGCGGGATGGTCCCGCCCTCGATCACCCGCACCCAGTACGGCGAGGGCTTCTACCAGGTTTACATCCAGCAGCCGGGAGTCGCTGACGCGGAGTTCGCCAAGGACATCCCGGACTCCTTCCGCCGCATGCTGGTCGGCGCCTCCGGTGACAATCCGCTCGGCGAGGAACCCCGCCCGCTGGTCGTACCCGACGGTCTGGGCCTCCTGGACGCCATGCCGGAGTCGCCCGCCCTCCCGGCCTGGCTGACGGAGGACGACATCCAGGCGTACGCCGAGGACTTCGCCCTGCACGGCGAGCGGGCGTTCACCGGGGCCTTCAACTGGTACCGGAACATCGAACGCAACAACGAGCTGCTCGCGCCGTTCCGGGGGCGCGGGATCGATGTCCCCGCGCTGTACGTGGTGGGAGACCGCGACATGGTCACCGCGCTGCGTCCCCCCGGCGGGGGCCCCTCGCTGGGCGAGATCTTCCGTGGCCAGGGCGGATCGGAGAATCCGTTGACCGCTGTCGCGCCTCAACTGCACGGCCCGGTGGTGCTGCCGGGTTGCGGGCACTGGACACAGCAGGAGCGTCCCGCCGAGGTCAACGTCGCACTCCTTGACTTCCTCACCCGCATCGACCACTCCGCGTCCCGATGACGTTACGCGGCATCCGCCTCGTGGCTTTCTCAACGACTGACTCCCCCCACCAGACAGAGGACACATTGATGCCTGAGCGCAATCCCATCCTGATCACCGGTGCCGCCGGCGAAGTCGGCGGTGTGAGCCGAACGATGGTCGACATGCTGCTCGAACAAGGGCACCCGGTGCGCGCGTTCGTGCGCCAGAACGACGAACGCGCGCATGCGCTCCGCCAGGCCGGGGCCGAGGTCCTCGTCGGTGACCTGCTCACCATCGCCGACGTGAGCGCCGCGCTGAAGGGCGTCCGCCGCATCTACTTCAGCATGAGCCTGTCGCCGTACTACACAGACGCCGTCAGCCTGATGGCCGCCGCGGCACGGGCCCAGGGCGACATCGAGGTCTTCGTCAACATCTCCGAGTACGAGCAGTCGTTCATGACGTTCGAGAAGATGACCGCGCCGGAGGAAGAGCGGCGTGCATGGCTCGGCGGACTCGTCGCCAACTGGTCGCCGCAGCAACGGGCCCACTGGGTCGCCGAACAGGTACTGGAGTGGTCCGGCCTCCCGACCGTCAACATACGGGCGGCCATGTTCGTCGAGAACCCCCTGATGACCTGGCTGGCGCTGGAGCCGCTGGCCAACGGCGAACTGCGCCTGCCCTTCGGCCCCCACCGGCTCGCGCCCATCGCGGGCTACGACGTGGCGGAGCTGTGCGTGAGGATCCTGGCCGACCCGGAGCCGCACATCTCGAAGTCCTACGACCTCAACGGCCCGGAAATGAAGGACATGCACGGGTTCTCGGAGGACTACGCGGCCGTACTGGGACGCCGGGTCGTCTACGTTCCCGTAGACGTCGAAACCTGGAACGAGACCTACGTGGACACCGCCCTGGCCGCGTTCCCGCACACCGCGGAGCACCTGAAGACCCTGACCCGGCTGATGGGCGGCGGCGGATACCGCGGAGCCACTGACCAACTGGAAACCCTGCTCGGATGCCCGCCGAAGACCGTGCGGTGGGCGTTGGACAACCATCCGCGCATCCGGAAGCTGGCGTCTGCCTGAACCCGCTGAGCGATCCGGCCCCCCTCTCCAGGTCGTCGGATCCCGCTCTTTGACGCGTGAAGGTGACCGAACGCCTTCTGAGAGCCCTTGCACAGGCAGTGCCGGAACCCTCAGAGGTTCAGCACAATGTTCTCACCTGTAGAAACAGACATCCGAGGGTTCCCTGGGTCGCTCTGCGGATCTGCAGGGCGGGGGCCATTCACGTCGAACTCGACGGTGAGGGAACCGGCGGGGTGCCGGACGCGGAACGGTGTACCCGGTGGCGTTGTTGGGGCGACCTCGCCGAGTACCGAGCCAGGTAGGTGGGCCGGTCTGAGACCTCGATGCCGCCCAGCACCGCGGCCGGCTCCACGACGAAACTGGTGGCATGGCGCTGCAGCGCATCGTCCTGCATATCGCGCAGCCGCGTACGGTCACAGCCAGGCGAGAGTCAGATGCTCGCTCACCATTGTTCTCGGCACGGGAGCCGGCCCTTCCGGATGGAAGGCCGACGCCAGGGGTGTCCTGGTTCCATTGCCGGGGGTGGGCGGTCCGATTGCAAGGAAAACCGGGAACATCCACTCTGAGGCGCCCCGTGTTGGGCGCTACCTGCGCCGGAATGGTCTGCTCGCCAACGTGCCGTCCCGTGACTGTCATTGTTCCGTGATTCACGATCACGTGGCGTAGCAAATCCTTCTGTGGCCATGCTGGTTGACCTCCCCGGCTGCGGCCTCGGCACCCGCCTTCCGGGGACCCTGGCGGCTTCCGGATGGCCGCCCGGGCATCGGCCGACCCTGAAGGAGTGCGGATGAACAAGCAAGTCCTGATCATCACGGCGACGGCGACGGTGTTCGCCTCAAGCGTGGTGATGGTGGTGATGGGCCGGGTGGCCGCGATCGCCACACTCGCCCCGGCCCTCGGGCTGACGATGCATCAGATAGTTCTCGCGGCGCGGCAGCAGACCGCACCGGCCTCGGGACACCGCGTGGCGGCGGTCCCGGACAAGGAGGGCGGCGCCCCGTGACCACGTCCTTCGAGCCGCCCGCACCACCACCTTTGCGGCCGGCACGAGCACGGCCCGGCCGCAAGCTGGGGCCGATCGCGGAAGAACGAAGCAGTGCCCACCGCGCCTGGCTGGGACCGATGCGTGAGACCCACATGAACAGGGGGCTGACCCTGAACGAGCTCGGCGCCCGGGTGCGGCTCGCCGAGTCGAGATCTCGGAGCTGCTGCGCGGGATTGGCCTAAATCCGCGATGGGAGATCATCTTCAGCCTGTTGACCGTCTCACCGACGAGGCCCACGGCCTTGCCGATCTCCCGCATCGACAGCGGGTAGCCCTGCCTCGCAACCGCCTCCGCTGCGGTACGACTGCGCATCGTACGGCTGCCATTCGGCGGAGCCGGAAGGTCGGTGAACGGCCGCGGCGGGTGCCCGGACCTGTTCATGCGAGGGAGACGATGACGGACTTCGTCCTTGTGTACGCCTCCATCGCTTCCGGGCCGGATTCGCGTCCGTAGCCGGACTGCTTGACGCCGCCGAAGGGCATTGTGCCAAGGCGGCCGCGCGGGCGGGGTCGGCGCTCCAGACCGAGGAGCACAGCCCCGACCAGTCGTTGTTGACCTGGTCCAGTACGGAATCGACGTCGTCGAAGGGCAGGATCGGCAGGGCGGGGCCGAACTGCTCCTCGGTGACGATCCGCAGGCCGGGGTCGGGATCGAGGACGAGTGCGGGGCGCAGGAAGTGTCCTCCGGAGGAGGCGGCGCCGGGGGCCAGGGTGCCCAGTTCACGGATTTCGGCTCCGGCGTCGGCCGCCTCGGCCAGCATGGCGGTGACCTTGTCGCGCTGGGCGGCGCTGTTGAGCGGGCCCATGGTCGAGGCCGGGTCGGAGCCGGGGCCCACCCGCTGGGTGCCGAGGGCGGCGGCGAGTGCGTCGACGAGTTCGCCGTAGCGGGACCGGTGGACGTACAGCCGCTTCACCGCCATGCAGACCTGGCCGCTCGTCAGGAACACGCCTTGGACGAGCCGTCCGATGTGCTCCTGGCCGAGGTCGGCGTCGTCCAGGACGATCGCGGGGTCGTTGCCGCCGAGTTCCAGAGTCACCGAGGCGAGGTTCTGTGCGGCGGCGGCCATGATGTGCTTGCCGGCGGCCGTGCTGCCGGTGAAGACGATCTTCCGGACTCGGGGATCGGTGAGCAGGGGGGCGACCGCTTCGTTCGTGCCGGTCACGACGTTCAGCACGCCGTCGGGCAGTCCCGCGGCGAACAGTTCCAGGGTGCGCACCATGGCCAGCGGCACGGTGGGCGGGGGCTTGACCACGACGGTGTTCCCCGCCAGCAGCGCGTACGGCAGGCTCGCGCCGAGGATCGCGATCGGCCAGTTGAACGGCACGATGATGGTGACGACGCCCATGGGCAGCCGGTGGACGTGCGAGGTCAGCGGCGGGCCGTCGAGGAGCCGTACCCGGTCGAGGGAGTCGACCAGGTCCATCGCCGCCCGGGTTCTCGCGACGAAGACCCCCATCTCGACCTGGCTCTCGAAGGCGATCTTGCCGTTCTCGCGGGTCATCAGGGCCGCTCGCTCGGCCGCGCTGTCGTCGAGCCGGGTGAGCGCCTGACCGATGATCTCCGCTCGTCGCCGGGCGGGCGTCGCGGCCCAGCCGGGGAACGCCGCGTCCGCGGCCGTCACCGCCGCGCGGGCGTGGTCGGGAGTCGCCGCGGCGGCATGACCCACGATCCGGCCGGGAGAGGCCGGGTCGTGGACGGCTGCCCAGCTGTCGGTCTCGACGGTCTTGCCGTCGATGAACAGTCCGGTCCGAACGGTGTCCGCCCGGGTCTGCGCTGGTTCTGTTTCGAGTTTCTCGGACATGCGGCTCTCCAGGGGATCAAGTGGAGGAAAGGCTGAGAACCGTGCACAGAAGGCGGAGTGCACGTGGAACGTCAACTGAGTCCTGGTCAACGGACAGATATCCGTATGACGGACAGGCGGAAGAAAGAGTCACTGCACGCGCACGGGCGCGTCAACACCTCGACGGGGAGAAGCCCAGGAGGACACCTTGTCCGCATCACGGACACCCCCGCTAGGCTGAGGCGGGTACCGCAGCAGGACCGCAGCCGAGGAGTCACGTGCCACGCCAGGGAGCAGGACCGGATTTCATCGAGGCGCTGGCCCGGGGTCTGGAGGTCATCGCCGCGTTCCGGCCCGGGCAAGCCCAGATGTCACTGTCCCAGGTGGCCGGCGCGACCGGACTCGCCAGGCCGACCGCCCGCCGGATTCTGCTCACCCTCGAGGAACTCGGCTATGTCCGTTCGGGCGAGATCGGCTTCGCGCTGACCCCGAGAGTGCTCGAACTCGGGGTCGCCTACGTGCAGTCCATGGGTTTGTGGGACATCGCGCGGCCTCATATGGAGCGGCTGGTGGAGCGGACCAACGAGTCGTGTTCCGTGGCCCAGCTGGACGGATCGGACATCATCTACGTCGCCCGGGTGGCCGTCCCCAAGCTGGTGACGCTGTCAGTGCGGATCGGAACGCGTTTCCCGGCCTTGCCGACCTCCTTGGGTAAAGTGCTGCTCGCGGCTCTGTCGGCCGATGAACTGTCGCGGGTGCTCGCCGAGCCTTCGCGCTCGGGGGTGACGCCGTGCTGGCAGCCCGACCGGGAGGAACGTGACGCGGTCCTGCGGGAGGTACGGGCCCGCGGATGGGCACTGACCGACGAACAGTTGGCGCCCGGCATCCGGTCGGTCGCGGCCCCGCTGCGGGACGGCTCCGGCCGGGTCCTCGCGGCTCTCAACGTCAACTGCCACGCGGCCGAGACATCGGTCGAGCGGCTCGTGGAGGCGCATCTGCCGCTGCTGCTGCAGACCGCGGGAGACATCAGCGCTGACTTCGCTCGCACCTCCGCGGTACCGCACGCCTGAGACGACGGGCCCCGAACGGACATCCGTCCGGTGTGCGTCACGCTTGCTCGATGGCCGCCGTCACGCATTCTCGATGGCCTCGAGATCGAGCGGCGTGGGCCTGAACTCCTGGAGCCGGTCCACATAGGCACCGGCGAACAGCTCACCGACCGACTCGGTGGTCCAGCCGCCCGGCCGGAACTGCTGCTCGACTTCGCCGGGGTGAGTCCACAGGCCGATCCGGTCGCCCCCGGCCGCGATGGCCTGTCCGGTGACGTGGACCGACGCCTTCGACGCCAGGTACACGATGACCGGTGCGACGTCGTCCGGCGATCCCAGGCCCTGCCGCCGGGCCGCCTCGGGAACCGGCTCCCCCGCGTCGACCTTGGCGACCAGGTCCCCGAGGGTGGGCATGGTCGCGACCATGCGGGTCAGCGCGGTCGGCACGATGGCGTTGACGGTGACGTCGATCTTCGCGAGCTCGACCGCCCAGGTACGTGTCATCGCGACGATCGCCCCCTTGGACGCCGAGTACGCGGTCTGGCCGAAGCTGGCCCGCTGTCCGGCAGGGGACCCCACCAGGATGAGCCGGCCGCCCCCGCCCTGTTCGCGGAAGCGGGCCGCCGCGGCACGGCCGCACGTGAACGTGCCACGCAGATGGCTGGTGACGACGAGGTCGAAGTCGTCGTCGGTGGTGTTGCGCAGGGTTCTGTCGCGCAGCGCGCCGGCGTTGGTGACCATCACATCGAGGCGGCCGAACTCGTCGACCGCCCGCCGCACCAACGCGTCGGCGAACTCGGAACCGCCGACCGCGCCGACATGGGCGACGGCCGCTCCGCCCGCGCCCGTGATCGCGTCGGCCGTCTCCTCGGCCACCTCGGCGTCCAGGTCGTTCACGACGACGGCGGCCCCCGCCGCCCCCAGCGCGCGGGCGTAGGCCCGTCCCAGGCCTCGGCCCGCTCCCGTCACAATGGCGACTCGGCCGTCGAGCATGATGTCCTCCTGAGCTGGGCGCCGGTACGGCGACTCCCTGAGCGTAAGAACGCCAGGGCCCGCAGGGATCCCGCCGATGACGGCACCTGCCGCCGACCTGTGTCCCGGCCGGTCCGGGACATCCGTCGCGGTCGGCACGGCGATCGTCCCCATGGCACGACTCCGCCACGGCAGTCAGCCGCGCGGCGGCACCAGTCCCTGCCGTACGGCGAGCAGTGCGGCCTGGGTCCGTGACGTGAGACGGAGTTTGCGCAGCAGGTTGCTCACGTGTGTGCGGGCGGTGCGCTCGCTGATCACCAGTTCGTCGGCGATCTGCTGGTTCGACCGCCCTTCGGCGACGAGGACGAGGACATCGCGTTCCCGGCCGGTGAGCGAGGCGAGGCCGGTCGGCGCAGAGACGATCTCCTGGGTGAGTCCCCTGGCCACCGCGGGATCGAGGAAGACCTCGCCGCAGGCCGCCGCGCGGATGGCGGCGACCACTTCGCCCGCTTCGGCGTCCTTGAGCAGGTAGCCGGCGGCGCCCTGCTCCAGTGCGGCGTGGACGCGTTCCATCTCGCCGAAACTGGTCAGTACCACGACCCGGACCTGCGGGTGGCGCTTCTTGATCATCCCGATCGCCGTCACTCCGTCCAGCTTCGGCATCAGCAGGTCGATAAGCACCACGTCCGGGAGCTCCCGATGTGCTGCCATCGAGTCCAGCCTGGTGAGCGCCTCCTGCCCGTCCGCGGCTTCCGCGGCCACCTCCATGTCGTCCAGGACCTCGAGATAGGCGCGGATTCCGCGACGTACGACAGCGTGGTCGTCGACGATCAGCACTCGGATGGCACGGGGCCCGGTGCCTTCCGGAGCGGCACCGCCGGTGGGTCGCTCCGGGAGCCGTCCAAGGCCGTGGGAGGCGGCTCCGGCACCCGCACGGGGAGAGGAACGACGATCCGCACGGTCGTACCGCTCTTCGCGCGGGATCTGATCCTCATGGTGCCGCCCCATCGTTCCGCCCTTTCCCGCATGGTCGTCAGTCCGTAGCCGTAGCCGTGGTCCCAGGCAGTACCGGCCGTCCGGCCGCCCTCCCCGTCCGCCGGGGTCCCTCGCTCGCCGGGTTCCGGCAGTCCGCGACCGTCGTCGCGGACGCTCGCGGTCAGTGTGTGGTCGCGTACACCGAGGCGGATGGTGACCGTGGTGGCCTCCGCGTGCTTGACCACGTTGTGGATGGCCTCCGCGACGATCCGGTACATGTCCTCGGCCAGTTCCGGTTCGACATCCGTCACTTCCTTTCCGTACAGCAGCCGGATGCCGAGACCCGTCCGGTTCTCGGTGCTCTTGACGAGCGCGCTGACCGCGTCCTCCAGCCCGAGCCGGGTGGAGGAGGACGGGCGCAGTTCGTGCACCATCGCCCGGAGGTCGGCGCGGATGGTCTGCGAGAGCACTCCGATCTCCTCCGCGAAGGCCCGGACGGCCTCCGCGGGAACCGGTTCGCCACGCGCGCCCAGCACTCCGACGGCATTGGCCTGCATGCCGATGGAGAACACCTGCTGGACGATCGAGTCGTGCAGATCGCGGGCCAGGCGCTGGCGTTCGTTGCGACGGGCCCCTTCGCGCTCGCGCTGCAGCAGCGCGGCGTAGTCGACGGCGAGGGCGGCCTGTTCCGCCATGGCGGCGAGGAATTCCAGGGTCCGGCCGCCGATCTCCTGTCCGGGTGCGAAGTACGCGTTCAGCACTCCTTCGGGACGGCCGCGGGCCATCAGCGGGACGCTGACGAAGGAGTCCCAGTTCAGCTCGCCGAGGTAGGCGTGCAGCGGTTCCCAGGCCGGGTCGGCGAGGATCTGGGCCCACCGGTGAGGGACGACGATCGGCTCGCGCTCCCTCAAGGCGTCCAGCATGCTCAGCCGGGCGCCCCGGTCCTGGCACTCCAGCAGACGGTCGAGGAACGCGTCCCAGTGCCGCAGCCCCGCGGAGCCCATCAGCCGCAGTTCCCGGCCTGTGTCGTCCAGGGTGAGGATCTGCGCGCCGGCCAGTCCGTCGGCCTGGACGATCTGCTGGGCCACGGCGTCCAGGGTCGAGCCGAGCGATCCCTCCGAGGCCAGGGCGATCGACGTCTGGGCGATCGCCGCGATCCTGCGCTGCCGGTGCCGTTCGTCGGTCACGTCGCGGAACGACACGATCGTGAATCTGGGGTCGGCCGGCAGGCCGCGGGCCCGGTAGGCGAACTCGCGCCGGGTTCCGGAGGCGGGCACCCAGTGGGCCACCTGCTCGTCCGACTGGTGCTCCAGCAGACCCACGTGGCAGGTGGCGGCCCCCTCCACCTGTGCGAACGGGGCCGACGTGCCGAGCAGGTCGGCCTCCTCGCCCGCGCCGCACAACGCGACCGCCGCCGGGTTCAGCCGGACGAAGCGGCCCGCGCAGTCCAGGACCGCGAGCCCGTCCGGTGCGACGGCGGCGACATCGTCCCAGCACACGAGCGGCGACGGCGAACCGGACATGACCGATCTCCTCATCATCGTCATCGCTGACGAGCGACGAACCCAGCCCTGAAAACCGCCGTGCGACGTCGACACGTCGAAGCAGGCAACGCGGCCGGCGTCGAAGGTGTCGGCAGATCGGGCGGCTGGTGGGCGGACGGGGGGCGACCGACGGTCGGCCAGAGCATCGTAGCCCGGTGCATTCGGAGCGGGTCTACGTCATTCGACCTGTTCACCGCCAGGTATTCGACGTGATCGCCGCCCGGTCGAAGCGCCGCGCCGGTTGAGTCATTGCGCGCGTTCCCGCGGAGAGAGCCGCTGTCTACCTTGAGGAGGGCACCCGCGGATCCGGCCTGCTCCCCCGCCGGATCCGCGGGCCGCCCGACAGGTGCGAACGGCCAGGCGGTCTGTGCACACCCCCGAGGACGAGGAGGTCTGAGGCATGGACGTGTCCATCGGCACGATCTGGGAGGCGGTCTCCCGGACGCTGCCCGATGCCGTCGCCGTCGCCGAGCCCGGTCGTGAGACCACCTACCGGGAGTTCGACGAGCGCGCGTCACGGCTGGCCGAGGCACTGGAGAGGGCCGGGGTAGGGCAGGGCGACACCGTGGCCTGTTACCTGTACAACGGAGCCGCCTACCTGGAGGCCGTCTTCGCCGCCTTCAAACTCGGCGCCGTGCCGGTGAACGCCAACTACCGCTACACCGGTGAGGAACTCTCCGAACTCCTCACCGACGCCGGCGCGGCCGCGCTCGTCTTCAGCGGCGCCCTGGCCGACCGGGTCACGCACGCCGCCGGTCACGTGCCCACGCTGAAGCTGCTCGTGCGAGCGGGCGATCCGCCGGCCGACGGCCCTGCCGGGCCCGACGTGCCCGAGCTGGAGGACCTGCTGGCGGCGCACGCACCACGTGCGCCGCGGCCGCGGCCCGGCTCGGACCGGCTCTTCATGTACACCGGCGGGACCACGGGCAAACCGAAGGGCGTGGTGTGGCGACAGAGCGATCTGCTGCACTCCCTCGTGGTCCCGATCTTCCACCCGCTCGGTGTCACCGACCTCCCGGCGACCCTCGACGAGGCCGTGGCCATCGCGACCGAGGCCCACCACGGGGGCGGGGCGCCGATCACCATGCCCGTTGTGCCGCTGATGCACGCCACCGGACTGTTCAACACCATGGGCGCCCTGATGACAGGAGGCCGGGCAGTCACCGCGCGGCCGGGGGGTCTCGACCCGGAACACGTCTGGCGCACGATCGCCGAACAGCGGGTCGGCACCGTCATCATCGCGGGCAACGCCGTGTGCCGACCGCTCGTCGACGAACTCGTCCGCGCGGAACAGACCGGGACGCCGCACGACCTGCGCTCCGTGCGCAGGATCCTCAGCTCCGGCACCGCTCTCGGCGATCCGCTCAAGAGGGCACTGCACGAACGTGCCGACGTGACGGTCATCGACGCCATCGCGTCGAGCGAAGGAGGCCCTTTCGCCTTCGCGATCACCTCGTCGGTACGAGATCTGCCGGCCCGCTTCTTCCCCGTATCCGCGACACGCGTGATCGGCACGGACGACCGCTTCGTCGAACCCGGCAGCGACGAGACCGGGTATCTCGCCTTCCGCGGGCCCATGCCGCTCGGCTACTACAAGGACACCGAGAAGAGCGCGACGACGTTCCGCACCATCGACGGGGTCCGGTACGCGATCGCCGGCGATCTCGCCCGGCTCGAGGCCGACGGTGCGATCCGTTTCCTCGGGCGCGGCTCCGGCGTGATCAACACGGGCGGGGAGAAGGTGCACCCCCAGGAAGTCGAGAGCGTCCTGCTCACGCACCCCGGTGTGACCGACTGCGTCGTCGTCGGCGTCCCCGACGAGACCTGGGGCGAGCGGGTGGCAGCCGTCGTCGCGGTCCCGCCGGGCACCGCCGTCACCGGCGAGGAACTGCGCGACTGGGCCCGCCGGAGCCTCGCCGGCTACAAGGTGCCGCGTTCCGTCGTCCTCATGGACGCCCTGCCCCGGACTCCGACCGGCAAGCTCGAAGTCGCCTGGGCCAGGAAGACGGCCCAGGACTCCGACGCGGCCGCAACCTGACGCTCGCCCGACACAGCCTCCTCTTCCGCAAGTCCAAGGAGCCCCGATGACCCCCAACACCTCCAGCCCCTCCGCAGGTTCACTGCTGGTGATCAGCGCGCACGCCGGTGACTTCGTCTGGCGGGCCGGCGGCGCCATCGCGCTGGCCGCCGAGCGCGGTGAGCGTGCCAAGGTGCTGTGCCTGAGCTTCGGTGAGCGCGGGGAGTCGGCCCGCGCCTGGCGGGACGGCCTCGGCCTCGACGAGATCAAGAAACTGCGCCGCACGGAGGCGTCGGATGCCGCCGCGGCACTGGGCGCGGAGATCGAGTTCCTGGACGCCGGGGACTATCCCCTCATCGAGACCCCGGAGCTGGTGGACCGCATCGTCCGCGTCTATCGCGACATCGGCCCGGCCGTCGTGCTCACCCACCCGCCGGCCGACCCGTACAACGGCGACCACCCGGCGGCCTCCCGGATGGCGCTCCAGGCACGCGTGCTCGCCCAGGCGATCGGCTACGAGGCCCCCGGTGAGCCCCTCGGCGCACCCCCGGTGTTCTTCTTCGAGCCGCACCAGCCGGAGCAGTGCGACTTCAAGCCGAACGTCCTGCTGGACATCACCTCCGTCTTCGACAAGAAGCGCAAGGCGATGGAGTGCCTGGCCGCCCAGCAGCACATGTGGGACTACTACACCGACCTCGCCAAGCGCCGGGGCGTACAGCTGAAGCGGAACGCCGGCCCGAACCTGGGCCTGACACACGCGACCATGGCCGAGGCGTACGTACGGCTCTACCCGGAGACGACGGGGACCCTGGCGTGACGGCGGAGGCGGCAGAGAGCGCGGAGGCAGCGGAGAGCACCGTGAAGCAGTCCGGAGTGACCCACGTCTTCGGAGTGACCCACGTCTGGGTTCCCTTCCGCGACACGTTCCTCTACGTGGCCTTCCCGGACGGAGACGACGGGACGCCGGGCCGGCAAGCCCTGTTGGCCGGTGCCCTGTCGCGGGGCGACGTCACCCGGGACGCCCGCTACGGCGAGCCGTTGTGGCGCGTAGACGCCCGTGACCTGCACACCGTGGTCGAGGCCCTGTGGAGCACCGGCCGCCCGGTGCGGATCCACCTCGACCAAGTCCCCCGCGGACCGCACGGCCGACTGACCCACGACGGATGACGTATCCCGGCCACGACCATGTGCCGCCGGGCTCCGGTCATCCGAGCGATGACCCCGCGTTCCACGGCCCATAGCGTCGATCGCGTACCCCTGCCCCCCTGGCCGACCGCGGTCGCGACGATCCGACCGGCAGTGCTGAGGAGATGATCGATGACGGACCCGTCAGCCGCTGTCCTGGACACGCTCACCACCACCGAACCCGGGACCGCCTCGCGGCACGAGGCCGTATTCGACGGCACCCTCGTCGTACTGTCCCGGCGGAAAGTGGCGGACGGAGTCGTGTCACTCGAACTCGGGCCGCGCTCCGGCGAAGGGGAGGCGGGAGGTGAAGGGGCGGCCGGACCCGGACCTCTGCCGGCCTGGCAGCCGGGAGCGCACATCGACGTCGTACTGCCCACGGGCATCACCCGGCAGTACTCGCTCTGCGGTCCTGCGGGACACACCTCACGTTGGCGCATCGCGGTGTTGCGGGAACCCGCCGGACGCGGCGGATCGCAGTGGATCCACGACACCGTCCACGAGGGCACCGAACTCCGGGTGCGCGGTCCGCGCAACAACTTCCCGCTGCGGCCCGCGGCGCGCTACCTGTTCATCGGTGGCGGCATCGGCATCACCCCGCTGCTCCCGATGATCGCCGAGGCCGAGGCGGCGGGGGCCGACTGGTCCCTGCTCTACGGCGGCCGGACGCGCGCATCCATGGCGTTCCTGCCCGAACTGGAGCCGTACGGCGAGCGCGTCGACGTACGGCCACAGGACCAGCACGGTCTGCCCGACCTCGCAGGCTTCCTCGGCGATCCCGACCCTTCCGCCCTCGTCTACTGCTGCGGCCCGGCGGGGCTGATCGACGCGGTCGAGGCACGCTGCGCGAGCTGGCCGGCGGGGTCCCTGAACGTGGAGCGGTTTGCCGCGGTGACCGGGCAGCAGCCAGTCGGCGGCGAGAACGACCCAACGATCGAGGTCGAGCTGAGGGCATCCGGGGTGACACTGACCGTTCCCCCGCAGCTGTCGGTCCTCAAGGCCGTGGAACAGGCGGGCGTTCCGGTTCTGTCCTCCTGCGAGGAAGGCATCTGCGGTTCCTGCGAGACCGCTGTCATCGAGGGCGAGATCGACCACCGGGACTCCCTGCTCACCGAGGACGAGCGGGCCGCGGGCGACACCATGCTGATCTGCGTCTCCCGTGCACGCGGCCGACGTCTCGTCCTGGACATCTGACTCCCCGCACCCCATGAAGAGACCTCATGATAAGAGAACTCATGCAGAGAAAGGAGCTGCTGCCATGTCCCCACACGTACGCAACGGTTGGTACTTGGGAGCCTGGTCCGACGAAATCGGCCGGACGCTCACGCAGCGCTGGATCACGGACATGCCGGTCTGCTTCTACCGGCTGCCCGACCAGACCGTCACCGCCGTCGAAGACCGCTGCCCCCACCGCAAGTACCCCTTGTCGCTGGGTCACTTGGACGACGAGGGCACGCTCCAGTGCGACTACCACGGCTACCGCTTCGACGGCCGGGGCGTGTGCGTCGGGGTCGCCGAGCAGACCGACCGGCCCAAGGCGGCGCTGCGCCGGTTCCCGTTGGTCGAGCGGGACGGCGTCATATGGATCTGGCCCGGCGACCCGGAGCTGGCCGACGAGAGCCTCCTGCCCGACACGTCGTGGCTGAACGATCCCGGGTGGACCCACGTGCACGGCGTCGTACCGCTGAAGGCCCGGCACCTGCTGCTCCTGGAGAACCTGCTCGACCTCACCCACGAGACGTTCCTGCACCCGACGAGCATCGGCAACGCCGCCGTCGCCGCCACCCCGATCGACGTGACCGTGGACGGCGACCGGGTCGCCTTCAGCCGCCGCATGACCGGCATCGAGGCTCCTCCCTTCTACGAGAAGTCCTGCGGCCTGACTTCTCCGGTGGACCGCTGGCAGGACGGCGAGTTCCACCCCCCGGGCGTCTTCATCCTCCACATCCGCGTGGCGGCCACCGGCACCGAGGAACCGGAGGGCTTCCACATGCGGGTGCTGTACGGGATGACGCCCGCGCGCGGCAACGAGACGCACGACTTCTACGCCCTGGGACGCGACTACCTCATCGACGACGAGGAGCTGACGGCGTTCCAGCACGAGCAGCAGCTCGCCGTGATGCAGGAGGACGTCGACGCCCTGGAGGCACAGGAGTTGATGTACGCCACCGACCCGGGCGGCACCGCCGAGTCCAGCATCAAGTCAGACCTCGCCGCGCTCCGCGGTCGCCGTGCGCTGATGAAGATGCTCGCCCGCGAACAGCACGGCCAACCCGGACAGCGCGGAGAGCAGGGTGACCGCACCGCCCGCCCCAAGGAGTCCGTATGAGCGTCTTCGTTCTGCTGCACGGAGCCTGGCACGGGGGCTGGGTCTGGCAGCGCGTGACACCGCTGCTGCGTGCGGCCGGACATGAGGTACACGCCCCCACGCTGACGGGGGTGAGCGACCGCGCCCATCTGCTCAGCCCGCAGGTCGGACTCGGCACGCACGTCCAGGACGTCGTGGCACTGATCGAGGCCCATGACGCCCGGGACGTCGTACTCGTCGGGCACAGTTACGCCGGCCAGGTCGTCACCGGCGTCGCGGACCGGGTCCCGGAGCGGCTGTCGAAGCGGGTCCACCTCGACGCCTTCGTCGGCGACGACGGCGACGCGGCGATCGATCTGCTCCCCGCCCGCATCGCCGGGCACTACCGGGAGTCCGTGTCCGGACCCGGCTTCGGCTGGCTGATTCCGGTGCGCTCGCTGAGTGTGCTCGGAGTCGAGGAGCAGTCGGACCTCGACTGGCTCGGCCCCCGGCTGACTCCGCACCCGTGGCTGACCTACACCGAGCCACTGCGGCTCACCGGCAAGGCGGATCAGGTTTCCGGTGCCTTCATCGAGTGCACCGACTGGATGCGGGTGTTCACCCCGCATGCCGAGCGGGCCGCCGCCCGCGGCTGGCCGGTCCACGAGATCGCCACCGGGCACGAGGCCATGGTCACGGCCCCCGTCGAACTGGCCGAACTGCTGCTGCGGATCGCGGCAGCGTGACCCGACCCTTGAGAGGACGCCGTATGGAATTCCTCGTCCGCACCGAGAACACCCTGCCCCCGGACACCCCCGACGACGTCCGCGAGGGCCTGCGCAAGGGCGAACGCGAACGCGCTCAGCAGCTCCGCGAGGCAGGAATCCTCAAGCGGCTGTGGCGGGTTCCGGGACGCAACGCCACCATCGGCCTGTACGAGGCTGCCGATCCGGCGGAGCTGCACGACGCGCTGGTCTCGCTGCCGATGTGGAAGTGGATGGACATCACCGTGGAGGCGCTCGCGACCCACCCGCAGGAGAAGGCGCCATGACCGGTCCGGACGACACCGGCCCACGGGTCGCGGTGGTCACGGGCGCCGCCCGCGGCCTAGGACTCGTCATCGCCCGCAGACTGGCCGCGGACGGATTCACCGTCGCCGCACTGGACATCGCCGAACCGGAACCGGACGGACCAGATGGACCGGACGGCACGAACGGCCTTGCCGGAGTGCGGAGCTGGCGCTGCGACGTCAGCGACCCGGTCGCGACCCGCCACACAGTGGACGAGATCGCAGGGGCCTACGGCGGCGGTATCGACGTACTGGTCAACAACGCAGGCCTGCTGTCCGGCCGCGCCGGTCTGCTGGAAACGACCCCGCAGGAGCTGCACCGCTTCTTCGACGTCAACGCCGTCGGCCCACTGCTCATGGTCCAGGCGTGCGCACCCTGGCTGCGCGAGAGTCCGCACCGCGGGCGGATCATCAATGTCGCCTCCCGCACCTTCTTCACCGGGTCGCCGGGACAGATCGCCTACGTGGCCAGCAAGGGCGCGCTCATCGGCATGACCCGGGTGATGGCGCTCGAACTGGGCGAGCACGGGATCACGGTCAACGCGGCGGCGCCCGCACAGATCGCGACCCCTGGCACCAGGGCGCACTCCGACGACGAGGTGTTCACCGCGACCATGCGCCGGCAGGCGATCAAGGAGTTCGTCACCCCGGAGCACTTCGCGGGGCTCGTCTCCTATCTCGTCTCGCCGGACGCGGCCATGGTCACCGGCCAGACCTTCGTCTGCGACGGCGGCGGCCTCCTTCACTGACCGGCACGGCAGAACAAGGGAAAGGGAAGGGAGAGGAACGGGATGTCCAGCACCACACCCCAGGTCCCCGGCACGTACGTCTTCGACGCCGCCGAGAGCCGCCGCGGCCGAGCACTGAACCGGCTCTGCGGCTCCCTGAAGGACGCCGGGAACCGCGCGCGGTTCAAGGCCGACGAAGCCGCGTACTGCCATGCGTACGGGCTCGACGCACAGCAGCGCGACGCCGTCCTGAGACGGGACTGGACGCGGATGATGGAGCTGGGCGGATCCATCTTCTACGTCTTCAAGCTCGCCGTGCTCGACCAGAAGTCCATGCAGTATCTCGGCGGGGTGTTCACCGGTATGACCACCGAGGAGTTCGCGGACGCGTTGAAGGCGGGAGGGCGGAGCTTTGGCTGAGGTGATCTGGGGACTGGCCACCTCGCACGTACCGTCCATCGGTGCGGCCATGGACCACGGGAAGACCGAGGACCCGTACTGGAAGCCTCTGTTCGACGGGTACGCACCGGCGAGGGAGTGGATGGCGCGGCACACCCCCGATGTCGCGGTCGTCATCTACAACGACCACGCCAACGCCCTGGACATGAGCATCACCCCGACCTTCGCGCTCGGGACGGCGGAGTCGTACCGGGTGGCCGACGAGGGGTGGGGCAGCCGCCCTGTTCCGGTCGTCCGCGGCGCCCCGGAGTTCTCCGACCATCTCGTCGAGGGCCTGATAGACGCCTCCTTCGACCTCACCGTCTATCAGGAACTCGACGTCGACCACGGGCTGACCGTGCCCCTGTCGGTGTACTGCCCAGATCCCGGGGAGAGTTGGCCGTGTGCGGTCGTTCCCCTCCTGGTGAACGTCATCCAGTACCCGCAGCCCACCGCCGCGCGGTGCCTGGCCCTCGGCCGCGCGCTCGGTGAGGCGATCCGGTCCTTCCCCGAGGACCTCAAGGTCGCCGTCTTCGGCACCGGAGGCATGTCCCACCAGCTCGCGGGAGCCCGCGCGGGGCTGATCAACCAGGACTTCGACCGGATGTTCCTCGACGCGATCGAGCACGACCCCGAGAAACTGGCCGCGCTGACGCGCGAGGAGTACATACGTGAGGCCGGCTCCGAGGGCATCGAGCTGATCATGTGGCTGATCATGCGCGGCGCGCTGGGCCCCCGGCTGCGCCGTGTGCACGAGACCTACCATGTGCCCGCGTCGAACACGGCGGCCGGGATGGTCCTGTTCGACAACAGGGTCCCTTGAGTCAGGCGGCCTGTCCGCCGCCCTGCGCCCGGTCGGACAGGTCCGACCAGTCAGCCCAGGTCTTGAGCCGGTCGGCGTAGACCTGCGGGAGCAACTGGTTGCCCTGGGTGCCGAAGAAGACCATGTTCTGAGCCAATCCCGCCCCGGGGGCTTGATTCAGGCATCAACCATACGTCATGGTGACCGCTGTGCGGACGATTGTCCGCACAGCGGTCGGGCCGGAATGAATCAAGGAGGATTCCATGGCCTTCGTGACGGAGGACAATCTCACCGACCTCGTGGTGAAACGGTGGGGCACCGCTCACTCGCCCCGGCTCGCCGAGCTGATGACAGCGCTGGTGCGGCACCTCCACGCGTACGCCCGCGAGGTGGAACTCACCGAGGAGGAGTGGGCGGCGGCCGTCGAGTGGCTCGCGGCCACCGGCCGGATCAGCGACGACAGGCGCCAGGAGTTCATCCTCGCCTCCGACGTCCTCGGCCTGAGCACGCTCGTCGTCCAGCTCAACCACCGCTTCTCGGCAGGCGCTACGCCGGCGACGGTGCTCGGCCCCTTCCACATCGACGGCTCGCCCACGGCGCCGTTCGGAGCGGACCTGTCCGACGGCGTCCCGGGCACCCCGCTGTTCGTCACCGGCCGCGTGCTGGGCCTCGACGGCACACCGCTCCCGGACGTCGTCCTGGACGTGTGGCAGGCCGACGCCGACGGTACGTACGAGGCGCAGCTCCCGGAGATCGACGAGGCGCGGCTGCGCGCGAAGTACCGAACGCGGGTGGACGGCACGTACTGCGTGCGCACCATCGCCCCACGCGGCTACGCGATCCCGATGGACGGCCCGGTCGGGGACCTGATCAGCGGGACCGACATCAGCTACTTCCGTCCCGCACACATCCACTTCCTGATCGAGCACCCCGGCTACCAGAAGCTCATCACCCACCTGTTCCGGCAGGGCTCCGAATTCCTCGACACCGACGTCGTGTTCGGCACGAAGGACGAGCTGATCGTGCGCTTCACGGAGGAGCCCGCCGGTGCCTCTCCCGACGGCGGCACGGTCGACGAGCCCTATCTGCGCGCCGAGTTCGACCTCGTGCTCCAGCCCCGGCCCGCGGACGAGCCGCGGCCGTGAACCTGGGGCTGCTCCTGCTGCGGTTGCTGCTCGCCGCGCTGCTGTTCGGTCACGGCACCCAGAAGCTGCTGGGCTGGTTCGGCGGGGCCGGGCGCGCCGGGACCGCCGCCGTCTTCGACCGGTGGGGTTTCGTTCCCGCCCGGCGGATGGTGCTCGTCGCCGGTGCGGCCGAACTCGCCGGAGCGGCCTTGATCGCGGCCGGCCTGCTGACGCCCGGCGGCTGCGCGGTGGTCGTCGGCACGATGACGGTCGCCGCGGTGGCGACCGCGCCGAACGGCTTCTGGGCCCAGCAGGGCGGCTGCGAGGTGCCCTGCTGGTACGGCGCGATGGCCGCCGTCCTCGCCTTCACCGGCCCCGGGACCTGGTCGCTCGACCACGCCCTCGGACTGACCCAACTGGGCGGCTACGCATGGGGATTCGCGGCGTCGGCCGTTGGCCTGGCCGCCGCGGCCGTGCCGCTCATCGCCCGCTCCCGGGTCCTCAGCGCCCGCACGACACCACCATCGACAACGAGGTGACCCGCATGACGATCGAAGAACCGCGCCACGAAGACTTCACCCCGGGCCGCCCGATCCTGTTCCGCGACGCGACCGTACTGTCCATGGACCCCGCGATCGGCCTGCTCGACCGCGGTGACGTCCTGGTCCGCGGCGAGCTGATCGAGCAGGTCGGAAGGGACCTCCAGGCACCGGATGACGCGGTGGTGGTGGACTGCGCCGGCGGCATCCTCATGCCCGGCATGGTCGACACGCACCGCCACATGTGGCAGACGGCGCTGCGCGGACTCGGCGCCGACTGGACCCTGTCGCAGTACTTCGTCTTCTACTACCTCACCTGGGGCAAGATCTTCCGCCCCGAGGACATCCACGCCGGCAACCTGCTGTCCGGCATCGAGGCCATCGACGCGGGTGTGACCACCACGCTGGACTGGTCGCACGGCTTGCAGACGCCCGAGCACGGGGACGCGGCCGTCGAATCCCTGCGCGCGGTGCCGGGCCGCTTCGTGCTGGCCTACGGCAACCTGCTGGGTGCGCCCTGGGAGTGGACCACCTCACCGGAGTTCCGGTCGTTCATCGACCGCAACTTCGCCTCGCGCGACGACATGCTCGGCCTGCAACTCGCCTTCGACGTGACCGGTGACGACGCGTTCCCCGAGAAGGCGGCGTTCGAGGCGGCGCGTGAACTCGGGCTGCCCGTCACCACCCACGCGGGCGTCTGGGGTGCGACGAACGACAACGGCATACGTCTGATGTGGGACCACGGGTTCATGACGCCCGACGTCACCTATGTCCACTCGGCGACGCTCAGCGAGGACTCGTACCACCGGATCGCTGCCTCGGGCGGCACGGTCTCGGTGTCGGCGGAGAGCGAGCACAACGCCGGCCAGGGCTACCCTCCCACCTGGCGGCTGAGGCGCCACGGCATCCCCGTGTCGCTGTCGATGGACACCAGCGTGTGGTTCAGCGCCGATCTGTTCTCGGCGATGCGCGCCACCCTGTCGGCCGACCGCACGCGCGAGCACATGGCGGCCCACGCTGCCGGGGAGACGGTGGTGCACCACAGCCTGCGGGCCCGGGACGTCGTGGAGTGGGCCACGATCGGTGGCGCCGGAGTACTCGGCCTCAGCGACGCCATCGGCTCGCTGACCCCGGGCAAGAAGGCCGACCTCGTCCTGCTCAAGAACGACCGCAGCCCGGCGATGTACCCGATCCTGCACCCCTACGGGCACGTGGTCTACCAGGCCACCCGCGCCGACGTGCACACCGTGCTGGTCAACGGAACCGTGGTGAAGTACGCGCACCAACTGGTCGGCGTTGACCTGGAGCGGGCCCGCACCGCCGTCGCCGCGACCGTGGACCACGCGCGGACCACCATGGGCGAGGACGCGTGGCGGGAGGCCGTGGAGCCGGAGATCCCGACAACCGAGGTGATCTCCAACCCCTACACCTACAGCGAGTACCGCGGCGAAGGCGTCGCCGTGCAGAACGAGGGGGCGTAGCCCATGAGCAGCGGTTCAGGCGGCTCACGCGGACCGCTCGACGGGCTGCTCGTGGCGGACTTCTCCCGCATCCTCGCCGGTCCGTACGCGACGATGCTGCTCGCCGATCTCGGGGCCGACGTGGTGAAGGTCGAGGGTCCTCAAGGGGACGACACCCGCACGTGGACGCCGCCGGTGCGCGACGGTGTGTCGACCTACTACCTGGGGATCAACCGCGGGAAGCGGTCGCTCGCGCTCGACTTCCGCGACGAGGCGGACGCGCGGCTGGCGAGGGAGCTCGCACGGCGCGCGGACGTAGTGATCGAGAACTTCAAGCCGGGCGGACTGGCACGGTACGGCCTCGACCACGCCTCGGTGAGCGCCGGGAACCCGGGCGTGGTGTACGCGTCGATCAGCGGTTTCGGAGCCGGACCCGGCCGGAACGTACCCGGCTACGACCTGATGGTGCAGGCGATCTCCGGGCTGATGAGCCTGACCGGTGATCCGGACGGGCCGCCGTACCGGGCGGGGATCTCGGTCTTCGACGTAATGGCGGGCAACCACGCCACCATCGGTATCCTCGCCGCGCTGCGCCACCGCGACGCCACCGGCCGGGGCCAGCTCGTCGAGGTGAACCTGCTGTCGTCGGCGCTGACCGGGCTGGTCAACCACAGTTCCTCCTACGTCGCCGGCGACACCGTGCCCCATCGGATGGGCAACGCGCACCCCAGCGTCTTCCCCTACGAACCGCTGCCGACGGCCGACCAGGACCTGATCGTCACCGCGGCCAACGACGGGCAGTTCCGCAAGCTGTGCGAAGTACTCGGGATCCCCGGGACCGCCGACGATCCCCGCTTCCGGCACAACGCCGACCGTACCGAGCGACGGGAGGAACTCCGGCCCCTCCTGCTCGAACGGCTGAAGACGAGGACCGCCCTGGAGTGGTTCGAGCTGCTCGTCGACGCCGGGGTCCCCTGCGGACCGATCAACACCATCGACGGCGGATTCGCGATGGCCGAACGCTTCGGACTCGACCCGGTCGTCGAGGTCGGCGAGGGAGACCGGACCGTACCCACGACACGGCACCCGATCCGCTTCTCCGAGACGCCCGCTACCTACCGCCTGCCCCCGCCCGAGCTGGACGAGCACCGGACCGAACTCCGCAAGTGGCTGGAGGACGGAGTGGGGGACGATCCGGAGGACGAGAATGCCTGAGAAACCGAATGCGCCCGAGTACCCGACCGCCCTCGGTGCGTCCTCCCTGGACAGCATCACCCTGCTCGGCCAGGACCTCGCGGCCGATGTGATGGGCGAGGTGGGATTCGGCGAGCTGGCGTTCTGGCTGGCCACGCAGCGCCGCCCCACCTCCGGGGAGACACGGGTGTTCGAGGCGGTGCTCGCCGCACTCGCCGACCACGGCTTCACCCCGACCGCCATAACGGCCCGGCTGACATACCTGTCAGCCCCCGACTCGATACAGGGAGCCATCGCCGCAGGGCTTCTCGGCGGCGGCTCCCGCTTCCTCGGCGTGACCGAGGACTGCGGCCGCTTCCTGCATGACGCCCTGTCAACGCTGGAGAACGGCCACCCGACCGACGAGGCCGGCTGGGACGAACTCGCCCTGGCCACCGTACGCTCCCGAAGAGAGGCCCGGGGGCTCATCCCCGGCCTCGGACACCACGTCCACAAACAAGGTGACCCCCGCACTCCGAGGCTGTTCCAACTCGCCACGGAGGAGGGGCTGTTCGGCCCGCACCTGTCGCTGTTCGCGGCCATCGGCCGGGTCCACCCCCAGGTGCTGGGCAGCACCCTGCCGCTCAACGGCGCCGGGGTCTGCGGTGCCGCACTCGCCGACCTAGGTCTTCCGCTGGACCTGCTCCGCGCCTTCGCCCTGCTCGCCCGCACGGCCGGACTCATCGGCCAGCTCGCCGAGGAGATGCGCAACCCCGTCGCGAACGACATCTTCCTGTCGGTGGACCTGAACAACCGGCCCGTCCCGCCGCAGCCCCGCGACGACCCACGCCGCGCGGGGCAGGCGTGACCTCACTGGCCGGGGCCGGGTCCACGAGGGCCCGGCCCCGGGACGGCGGCAGCGACCTGGGGCGGCGGTTCCACTGAAAGGAGCGAGCCCCCTCAGAGGAAGCGAACGTTCTGGGTCAGTGCGAGTCCGATGGAGTAGTGGTTGGTGGGGTAGTGAGGGGCAGGATGCATGGAGTTGGACTGCGACCGTCTGGTCGCGTTACGGAGGCAGAGCTCCGCGTGGCGGCTGCTGGCGGCCGGTAACGCGGCGCTGATGCTGAGCTTCTTCAACAAGGTGTTCGTCGAGCAGGGGGCGCGCTCGATTGCCGGTGCGGAGCTTGTTGGGCGGCTGGACGACAAGTTGTTCGCGCTCAATGAGCGGCTGGGGCGGAGCGCGTTTCCCCAGTCTGCGAAGGCGTATCTGGATGTCTGGTCGGTGCCGGAGAAGGCCATTTCGTGGATCCCCTCGCTGGAGGTGCGCTCAGGCGAGAACCTGGAGGCCGATGGGCCACAGCAGAGTGGTGGCCGCCCAGGTGAAGCCTGCGCCGAAAGAGGTCACGACGACTCGTTGCCTGGGTTTCAGCTGCCCGTTGATCGCGGAGTGACTCAGCAGAAGGGGGATGGAGGCTGCGGAGGTATTGCCGACGTGGGTGATGTTGGACGGTACGCGCTCTGGCGGGATTCCCAGGGTGTTGGCCACAGCTACGCTGATGCGTGCGTTTGCTTGGTGGACGATCAGCCTGTCGATGTCCTGAATGGCCCACCCTGCTGCGGCGGCTGATTCTTCAGTCACGTGAGTGATGCGGCGCACCGCGTGACGGAATACATCGTTCCCTTTCATGTGTACGTAGCGGTTCTTCAGGTCGGCGGTCGTACGTGAAGGGTTGCGGGAACCGCCGCCGGGGATGTAGATGGCGTCTGCGTGCCCGCCGTCGCTGCCCCATGCGGCTGGTCCGAGGGCTCCGGGTTCGTCAGCGTGTCCGGCTCTGAGCACGACCGCGCCCGCTCCGTCGCCGAAGATCGGCGCGGTGGATCGGTCGGCGGGGTCGATGACGGCCGACATCTTCTCCGCTCCGATGACCAGTACGGTGCCAGCGGTTCCCGCGTGGATGAGTCCCGCTGCGACGGTCGTTGCGTAGACAAAGCCCGAGCAGCCGGCGCCGAGGTCGAAGGCGGGCACTTGGCGCAAGCCGAGTTGGTGGGCCACCAACGGTGCAGTGCCAGGCACGTGGTGGTCCGGAGTGGCGGTGGCCAGGATGACTGCGTCGACGTGTTCGATACTCGCTGATTTCATCGCCCGTAGTCCTGCTTCTACCGCCAGGTCACTGGTGGCTGTGGCCGGGTCGGCGATGTGTCGCTCGGTAACGCCGATACGGGTGCGGATCCATTCATCCGTCGTGTCCAGGCGTGATGCGAAGTCGGCGTTGTCTACCTTTCGCGGGGGCAGGTAGGACCCCAGGCCGATCAGTCGCGCCGCCTGCGGTGGCGAGGGGGCAGTGGTTTTGCGCGCAAAGATCACCATTTTGTCTTCTCTGTGCTTGCTCGTTCGCGTCACTGGCAGCGGAGGGCCTGTCTTCGAGGTTGCTTCTGACTGGACGCTCGTTGCGGCCCCGCTGATACCGGTGTGCTGCCGAGGGTGATGGCCGGAGCTTTGGCGAGGAGCCGGGGCGCGACTACGTCTCGGGCGCCGCGTGAGGTCGATCTGCCTGGGGGTGGGGGCCCTGCTCTTCCGGACTCTCGTGGTCGGAGGATGACGCTGCCCGTTGAGCCACCAGTTCGACCAGTTTGACCAGGTCGGCAATGGTGGTCGGCTTCGCCAGTTCGTGTTCGGTGATCGCGACGCCCAGGCGGTCTTCGAGAGTCATGGACAGCGCGGTCACCGCCAGGGAGTCGATGCCGGCTTCTTCCTGTGTGGCCCGGTGCGTGATCGAGTCGGCCGGCAGGTTTCCCTGGTGGACCAGGATGCCCTTGATGAGGTCAAAATCGATCACGGCGGTGGTGCCACGGTCAGAGGCGGGTGCGCGGAGCGTCACGCCGGTGTGGGGAGGTTGGTCCGGTCGGCTGCCCGCCTGCGGGTCGTCGTGAGAGCGCGGGAGGTCGCCCACGGCGTCATGGAACAGACCGGGCAGCTGGCTCAGGCCGGGGAGAACGGCGTCGGTGACGAAGCAGACGCTGGTGGTTCCGTTGTAGCTGCAGGCCACGATCGACGCCGGCTGGTGTCGTGGGAGCCAGTTGAAGGGCTGGAGGCGGGTGACGGGGTCCTGTTTGTAGCGCAGCGGCCGGTGGATGGCGAGGTAGGACGTGGTGATGGTGGCCCGGTCGGGTGTGGTCAGCCGGGTCGCCAGAGCCTGGAAGGAGCGTGCGGGGACGAGGTCCATCACTGAACGCATGGCCTTGTGGCGGGCCGGGTCTTTCGCAGTGCGGGTGGCGGCGATGACGTGGTCGAGGCGGCCTTCAGCTGTCGGCTCGTGGCACGGCAGGGGCGCGGGTGCGAAGGTGCAGTAGTTTCCCGGCAGGTCGTGTTCCTCGGCCCGGCGCAGGTTGACCATCGTGATCGCCGGGAGCGGCCTGTCGGCGCCGCGAGGCCAGGATTGTGATGTCCACGTGCGCAGGGCTCCGCTGAGGGCGGCCAGGAAGCCGTCGTTCGTGTCGCCGCCGCGGGCGGTGGCGGCTTGCCGCAATCGCTGCGTGGGGACATGCGCCCAGCTGATGTCACGGTGGCCGGTGAGGGGCAGCGCGGTGTCGTTCCAGACGTTGTTGGTGGCGCTTGCGGAGAGCATGCCGCGCACGGCGCCCAGGTAGGCTCCGGCGCCTGCCCGGGGCGCTGGGTGCGTGGTGGGCGCGGGTGCGGTGCCGAACAGCGCGGTCAGGGTACCGATCAGGCCCATGCCGTCCTGGGTGCTGTGGTGCGCTCGCAGGCAGATGGCATATCGCCCCGGGGCATACCCGGCCAGCAGCCAGATGTCCCACAGAGGGCCCGTGTCGGGCAAGGGGTGCGCGACGAGGCCGGTCAGAGCCGTCTCGAGGTGCTGGTCCCCTGATGGGAGGTGCTGTTCGCGGACGCGGTGGTTCAGGTCGGGGTCCGGGGCGTGGTGCCAGCGGGCTTTGAGTCCGGGGCCGTGGAGGTAGTGCGTCAGGCGCGGCTCGCGCTCCAGGTGGGAGGCGACGTGCGCGCGGAGGTTGCTGAGTGCTGGAGCGGGTCCTTCCAGGTGGAGGATCACTCCGATGGTCTGGGAGGTCGAGGGGTGGGCCTGGGCCATGTCGTGCATGGTCAGGTCCATGGGGGTGGGACGAAGGGGCACGGTCACGGTGTTCTCCGCGGTGGTGGTCCGGTGGGGTGGGCAGGGGTCAGGCCGGTGTGAGCCGGAAGATCCGCAAGCGGCGCCCTGAGCGTTGGGCGAAGGAGACGTAGGCGGGCCAGATGTCGACGAGGTGGTCCCAGGCGGCGGCCCGCTCGGTCCCTTCCAGGAGGGTGGCGGTCACCGACAGGGTGCGTCCGCGGCGGGTCACGCTTGCTCGGGGTGTGGCGATGAGGTTGTGGGACCAGGCGGGGCTCGGCGGGCGGCCGAAGTTGGTGTCGACGACGAGATAGCTTCCGTCTGCTTCGAGGTGGCACAGCAGCGGGGTTTGTCGGGGCTGGCCGCTGCGGCGACCGAGGGTGGTGAGCATCAGGGAGGGCAGCGTGGCGGGCATGAGGAGCATCCGGCCCCCGCTGAGGCGGTGAGCTGCCTTGTCGACGCCTGGCGCAATATGGGACATGACGCGCACGAAGTGGGCGTTTCCCCCCGCTTTCTTCAGGCCGCGGGCGATGAGCCCGTCCTGGTGTGCGCCACTGGTCCGGATGGGCTCGGACTGCGCTGGCGTGGCGGCTGTGGGGCGCTCGGCCGCATAGTCGCGTCGGGCGCTGCCACCGGTTGCGGCGGCCTTGCGGGCGAGCTCGGGAGCCAGGGCGTAGGCACGGTAGAACGAGGGCAGATAGCCGGGGATGTCGACGGTCGGCCGACGGCTGCTGATGGCCTGAACGGTCGCGGCTGCGACCTTCTCCGGCGTGGTGGGCGGCAGGAAGTCGGCGACCCTGGGCATGCGGGCCGAGGGGACGTGGATTTTGAAGAAGCCGGTGCCCACGACGGTTGCCGGACGTACCAGGGTCACGCCGATGTTCGACCCGGCCAATTCGATGCGCAGCATCTCTGTGTACGCCTCGACGGCGGCCTTCGCTGCGGCGTAGGCCGCCGATGGTCCTTTGACGAAGATCCGTCCTGCGGCCGAGCCCATCGCCACGATCTGCCCCCCGTCGCCCGCCCGCATCAGCGGCAGCACTGTTTTGACGGAAGAGACCAGAGCGTCGTAGGAGGTGCGCATGGACACCTGAGCCTGCTCGACGGTCATCTCTTCGACATCGGCCCAGTGGATGTAGGCGGCGTTGTGGACCAGGACGTCGATGCGCCCGTGCTCGGCATGGACCTTGGCGATCCACTCCTCCAGGGCGGTGCGGTCGGTCACGTCGACATGCGCGAACTGGACGGATGGCGCCCCAGGCAGTTGGGTGAGGTCGGCAGCGGCTCGGTCGAGGCTCGCCTGGGAGTTGTCGCACACGTAGACGTGGGCCCCGGCCGCGGCCAGAGCGCGGGTCAGGGCCCAGCCGATGCCCGCTGCACCTCCCGTGACCAGGCATACGCGCCCGGGCAGGGAAGGGCGAGCCGGCTTGGAGCGGAACGGATTCATGAAGCTGTCCTTTCGGCGGGTTGCGCATTGCTGTGCCGGCGGCCCGGCATGACGACGCGTGATGGCCGGATGCGATGAGTGAGGTGGCCCAGGGCGAGCAGAGTGAACGCGTCGGTCAACACGGGGACGTGATACGGGAAAGGACGCGGGCCGACCATGTCGGGAACGGAGATGATGCTGCCGTCGGGACGCTGCTGGGCGAGCAGGTAGCGAGTGGCGCGCGCAGCGGGAGCCGGGTCGAGCTGTCCGGCCAGGATGATCAGGGCATAGGCGGTGCTGATGGCATCGCTCGGGGCGCCGTTTTGCTGTCCGAAGCCGCCGTCCGCGTTCTGTGCGCTCTGCACCAGGCCGACGATCCGACCGCTCATGTCATGGACGGTCAAAGGGGACTGCCGGCGGTGGGGGCGAGTGGCAAGGTGCGCCCTGAAGAGGGTGTGCAGGCGACTGCTGCTCCAGCCGGGGGGAAAGGAGCCGTCAGGCATCTGGCGGTCGGCGAGAAAGCGCAGAGCCGGTTGGATGAGGTGTTGGTGGTGGCCTTGGGTGCTGAGCGCGTTGATCGCGGCGGCGGTCATGCACGCCTCGGAGGGGGTGCCTGATCCGTAGGTGGGGAATCCGCCGTCGGCGCCGCGGACCGAGATCAGGGCGTCCAGGGCACGCTGAATCGGGTCCCGGTAGGCGTCCGTGTCCAGATGATGTAGGAATTCGACCGCGACGGTGGTGCAGTCCGTGTCGGAGAGCTGAGCGTGGTCGGTGTAGGACCAGCGGCCGTCTTCGTGCTGGATGCGCACGAGGTGCCGGGCGATGCGGTGCAGTACCTCGCGCGGTGCGCCGGCGCTGCACAGGGCGAGGCCCGCGGTGACTGTGCTCCACGTGTCGGTGTCCGTGACGAAAGGCAGGCCGCCGTCCTCCCGCTGGTGCATGAGGGCGGTACGCAGGCCGGCGTCGACGACGCTGTCCATGCCGGGCATGTCCACCAGGGCGTGCAGAACTGACAGGTGGATGAAGAGGTTTCCCTCCCACGCCGTTCCCGGGCGCAGGGTGGAGACCAGCAGGGCGACATCGTCTTGGCCGGCCAGAGCTCTGCCTGCTGCCCGGCCCAGAATCGCGTTCACGGCAACGGCCTGCACCGCGGCCCAGGGATGCAGCGCGCTCACGTCGAAGGCATGGTGAGCATCGTCGGCATGGGCGCAGGCCGCGCCCAACATGGTGAAGATGGCGTGGCCCAGAGCGCGTTTGCGAGGTCCGGTGAAGTCCGGGACACGGCTGACGATGTTCTCAAGGGCCTGGTGACGCGCCGGGTGCCCGGTACTCCGGCCCAGGGCGGCAGCGGCCACGGCCGCGTCCATCAGATCTCCGCTGCCCCGGTGCCGCTCCAGGTAGCGCACCATGCGGTCACGTGCGTCACGGTGGCCAGATCCATACCGCTCCACCAGTGACAGGGCGAGCGCGGATTCAAGGACCCGGCTTCGGCAGGAGTCGCGCACAGCACCGTCCGCTCCCACCCGGTTCAGCACGTGCGCCAGAAGACGCCTACGTCCGGCAGGCAGCGCTGCCGGGAAATGCGACGACGGCCAAGCCGGGGGGAGCTGCTCGGCGGCAGGAAGTCTCATCGATAGCACAGTCCTTGGGCACGGCAAACACGTTGAATGCGAACCGATAGGGGTGGGAGTGAACGAGATCAGTCACATAGACCGGGGCACTCGAGCGACCAACGGGCGTCGAAGCGATCGGTGACACCGAGCCAGCGCAGCGTCGCGGCGACAAAGGACCCGAGAGCCGCCACGTAACGCTGCACTCCGTCCCGCTCAGTTCCGGGAGCGGACAGCGCGGTCAATGAAGCGGCAAGGGCGTGGAAAACCCTGACTCGGTCATTTCGCATGCCGGTGACCTGCTCGCGTGCAGAGGACAGGGAGCAGCCGCGTTCACGGCCCAGCACGGTCACCAGGTTGTCGCGGTCCTCCCGCAGGTCGTCCTCGGCCGAGACCAGGTCATTGGTCCAGCCGGCCACATCAGCCGCAGCCAGCCGCAACGCGCTCATGAGGTCTTCCCCTCCGGGGAGCCCGGGCCAGGGCGCGCCGGCGGTGCACTCCAGGATGTCCGCCATGGGCAACGCGGTAATAGTCCTACGGCGCCGCAGGATGTAGTCGCTGAGCCCCAGCCGGACCGAGTCTGTACGGCTGATGGCTTCTTCACGCGTGGCCAGGGCGAAGTCGCGGTAGTCGGCAACGAACCGCTCCCGCCACTGAGTGGACATCCGCGGAGCTGTACGCCGCCACAGGTCATCCAGGGCCTGCTCGATCCCGCTGCCCGGTCCGGCCGCGCCGCCGGTGGTCACGGCCAGCAGCCGGTCGAACAACGCCGCGACCTCCTCTGGGTGGGCATCGACCCGGCTGCGGTCGAACCGGTCGTCGAGCAGGCAGATGAACGCAGCCCACTGGGCCGTCAGTTCCAGGTCGCAGACGCTCGCCTCCGGCACGGTCAGGCCAGCGAATTCCCCCAGCCGCATGGCAACCAGACGCTTCTCCTCAAAAGCGTCAACCACCAGTCTCAAATCCCGCGCCCACGCCAGCACTGCGGCGTCGGCCTTCTCAGTCCGGACATCACCCGGGAGGCCAAGACAGGGAAGGCCGACGTCAGATTCCCTCAACATTGCAGCTCAGCCCAGCGTCGGGACCACATCGACACGGCCCGCGAGCGTGGCCAGGCTGCTCCCCGTGGGAACCGGCGACGCACCGAACGCCCGGGAGAACACCGCCGCACCGTCCTGCGTGAGCATCGTGTCGAACGGCTTGCCCTCAACCGAGCCAGGCGAGTTCAGGGACGGCATGGTGACTGTCATCTTCGTCATGTCGAGCTCGTACGTGGAGAGATCAACCGGATTCGCTGCCTCATCTCCCACAGCCGCATCCATCGAAATCGACCGTTGCGCCAAGTTACCGTGCGCCCCGGTGAAGCGCAGACTGCGCCCGTCCGAGACCCTGGTGAAGGTCATGCCACCACCCGCAGTCCAGGACCCCTCAGTCAGATCGAGACTGATCTTGCCCTCCATCGGCCACTGCACGCACGGGGCCGGCCCCGAAGAGTCGAGCACAGCCGGAGCACCAGCCGACACCACGACCCCGTCAGCCGCCAGATGCTCAGCAGCCGCAGACGACAAGCACCACGTGACCGTCCCGGCAACAGGCACCACCGGTCCCGCAGCCACAGCCGCGGACACGGCAATGGCGGACAGGGAAACCAGAGCAGTGGCGATCACAGCACGACGCCGCATGGGCAAGCCTTCCGTTGTAGGACCGTCAGAATTGCCTACAACACCCCCAACATCGGGTGAATGAACGTTATCGCAGTTGAAGTTCACCTGAAGGCGTGAGCCAGCGGCCTGCACCTGCTGAGCGGCGACAAGAACCCGCACGTCGGTCCACCTTTAATCGGTAGGCTCGACGGGCTGATGGGCCGCGACCTGCGGGGCCGGATGGCCGGGATGGTGGAAACCGGGAAGATCGATTTCGGCGTCCGCGCCTGACTCCATCATCGGTTTGTGGGTACAGAGGCGAGAGGGGCGATCGGCCGCAACACTGAGGCCCCTGCGCACCGTGTTCCGTCATGGCCGCGTCGGTGTGCGGATTCCGGGTGCTCGGAGGTGCCGCCGGGCAGACACTGGAATCGGCCCATCGGGTGCGGGCCGGATGGCCGTCGTCGTAGGCCGGCCCGCTGATGCGGTACCTGGTGGGGCCCGCGTCACGGCGGGGCAGGACAGGAGGATTCCATGGCTTCGCGCGAACTCGACGAGAAGACGGTGACCATGCTCGTGGCCGAGGCCACGGCGGCTCCGTCCATGCACAACGCGCAGCCCTGGCGTTTCCAGTACGTCGCCGACGAGCGTCTCCTGCTGCTGCGCGCCGACCTCGCGCGGGCCATGCCCCGGTCCGATCCCGGCAACCGGGCGCTGCACATCGGCTGCGGGGCGGCGCTGTTCAACCTGCGCGTCGCCGCCGCGCACACGGACCTCACCCCCGGCATCCGGCTGCTGCCCGAGCCACAGGATCCGCTGCTGCTCGCGGCCGTCCACCTGGCCGACCCGGGCGAGCGACGCTTGCGGGAGGACGACCTGGCGCGGCTGCATGAGGCGATCCGGCAGCGGCACACCAGCCGCCATCCCTTCGCCGAGAAGGACATCCCTGAGGACGTCCAGGCCGCCTTGCAGGATGCGGCGGCGCGCGAGTCGGCCGTCCTCCTCTTCCCCGGCCCCTGGCACGCCGAGACCGTGCTCGACCTGGTCCGCGATGCGGAGAGCCGCGACGCCATGGACTCCGGCGCCCGCGCGGACCTCATCCGCTGGACCCGGCTCGGGGCGGAGGCGGACACCGCCGTCGACGGCGTCCCCGAGTACGCCTTCGGCCCGCGCAAACGGGACGGCAAGGCTCCTGTACGGGACTTCACCGGACGCCGACCGGTGGCTGACCGCGGCAGCACCGCCTTCGAGCACACCCCGCAGCTGGCCCTGCTGAGCACCCCCGGTGACGGACCCGCCGACTGGCTGCGCGCCGGACAGGCCCTGGAACGGGTTCTGCTGGAGGCAACCCTGGCCGACCTGGCCACCTCCCTGACCTCTCATGCCCTGGAAGACCGCGAGCTGCGCCTGCTGGCCCGCGACCCCGGATTGGGCACGGGCCAGGTGCAGATGGTGCTGCGACTCGGCTACGGCCCCCGGGGCCCGGCTACCCCCCGTCGCCCGGTGAGAGATGTCCTCGACATCGTGTGACCGAGGCCCCCGGCCCCGGCTGGGCAGGAAGACGTGGCTCTCCGGCCGTCGACGGGTCCGACGCCGCTTGTGTGCGCCGCGTGTGGTTCAGCTGGTGTGATCCGCCTCGGTGGGGGCACGCGGCGAGCAGGCGCGTTTCCGCGGGACGGGCGTGAGATTCTGCGGTTCGGCAGGGAGCCGCGGGCCTCTGTTCCTGCGGTCGACGGATAGTACCGGTGTGCCGCGTGTCAGGCTCCGGCAGGGCGTAGCGCTGCCAGTCCCAGGCGTGCACCAGGTGCAGGGGGAACCTCACCTGAACATCACACCGTTACGGTGACGGATCGGCGACCGGTGGAGGCAGAGACCAACGGGGTCGTCTTGCGAGGGCCGATCGGCCCCGTTGTGAAAGGCCGGCTGGGCCCGGTCGGCTGCCGAAGCGCCGCCGGGCACAATGCCGTTCATGACAGACGACGCGGGCGATGGCATGGATGCTCCTCAACTGGGTGAGGCCGTGGCGCTGTTGGCGGGCTTCCTGGGCGCTGAGCCGTTGACCGCGGCCATCACCTCACTGGAGCGGGACCTGGCGGAAAGGCCGGCGAGGGAGATCGGTGACATGGCCGCCACTCGGGGAATCAGTCCTGAACTGATGGTGGCTGCGCTGACCGTGCGTGAGAGCCTCGGCCGGCTGAACGACCTCATCCACGCGGCCGGGATCGTGCTGGCGCTGCCGCATCTCCTGGAGGACGGGGAGGAGATCGCCGTACGTCCTTCGCTGGCCGCCGGCAACGACCCGGGCCGGCCCTTCGACCTGGAGACGGACCGGCGCGTGGCGGAGTTCAAACTTGCGCGGTGGCGTGGCGCGGACGCCATGCGCAAGCGGCAGACGTTCAAGGACCTGGTCATGCTTGCCGCCGACGGCACGGGCCGGCGCGCCGAGCTGTTCGTCGTCGGACCTGAGCCCGGCCGCTTCCTGCGGACCTCCAGGGCGACAGCGGCCTGGGCACTGGACCGCACGCCGCACGCGCGCCGCGTCTTCGAGGAGTCCTTCGGCTCCCTGGACGTCTCGGTCGCGGAGTTCACCGAGCGCCACGCCGGCCATGTCCGGGTCACCGACCTGTGCGACGTACTGCCGCCCATGGTGGCAGCGGCGCTGGTGCGCTGATCAGCGCAGGGCACTCGGCCAGGCGTCGGTCATGCTGCGGAAGGCGCCCCGGATCCGGACGGCTCGGGGGCGGGCAGCATGGTCAGCAGCATGACGCTGGGCTCGGTGGCGCGCACGGTGTGCGGCAGACGTGCGGGCAGGTGGATCCAGCTCCCGGGCGTCGCCTCGGTCTTCTCGTCACCCAGGACGAGGTCGAGGCGGCCCTGGACGACCTGGATCACCACGGGGAGGGCGGAGGTGTGCTCGGTCAGTTCCTGGCCGGCGGCGAAGGCGAAGCCGACGACGCGCAGGCGGTCGTCGCGGTACAGGACGCGGCTGAGTGTGCCGTCCTCGGGCACGGTCAATTCGGCGGCCAGGTCGGTGATCACGGTGGCAGTCATCTGGGACAGCTCCTCAGGGCCGGGACGGGGTGGGGACGGCGAGCAGGCTGATCGCGCCCAGGTGGGCGCTGTGGCGTTGGAAGTCGCGGCGCATGTGCAGCACTCGGCGCAGTGCGGACGGGTTGCGCAGGGCACGGCCGGCGATGCGCAGGGCGGAAACCAGTCCTTCGTCGGCGACGAGGCGGCGTGGTTCGAGCAGTGCCATCGGTGCGGTCTTGTGGGCGGTGACGGTGAAGCCCTCGTCGGCGAGGAGTTCACGCCAAGCGGTGGGGGTCAGGGGGCGGGCGCCGACGTGGACGGCCTCCCGCGAGTCATGGTGCCTCGCTCTCTGCCTGCATCGGTATTACTTAGGTAAACCTAATCCGGAGAGGTGACGGGGCGCGGGGGCCGAACGTCCCGATTGAAGGGCCGGTGGGCCTGTCACTACTGGTAGCGGAACAGGTCGGTGCTGAGGTAACGCTCCCGGCAGGATGACGACGATCAGGGCGCCCTTGCCTGTGGGTAGCGGGCGAGGGTGGTGACTGCGTGGAGGGCTACTCCGCCGGAGACTCCGGTGGGGATGCCCTCGGTGCGGGCAGGCGGCGGGCCTCGGCGCGGGCCTGAGCGCGGAGACGCGCTGCACGGTGTGATAGACCTCGGTGTCAGAGGACATCGGGGACGAAGCCGGCGCCGGGGCCCTGGATGCGGTGCGGGCCGGGGGCGTCGCCGGACAGGACGGCCGACTCCGCCGACTCTACGGCCACCACGGTGATGTCGGGATTCTCCTCCTTGAGTACCTGGCCGGCACCGGCCACCAGGATGTCGCCCTGTCCGGCGGTGTCGTGCCAGATCTCCTGGGCAGTGGTGCGGCGGTGGGCGTCGGGGTTGGCCGGGTTACGGAACTGCTGCGGCATGAACCATCTGTTGCGCTCGGCCAGTTCGGTGGCCCGGGCGACCGCGCCGGGCATGCCCTCGGCGGCCGGGGTCAGGATCAGATCCGCGCAGTGGGCGCGCAGTAGGGCGCGCCGCTCTACGACGCGCAGCTGCGCGCGGCCGGCGTCGACACCACCGACGCCGTCGCCGTGTTCGCCTACACCGTCGACCACATTTATGCCGCCGATCTGGGCCGGCTGGTCGCCCCCGTCTTCGATCCGCTGGGCCTCGACTGACGCATCAACGTCGGCGTACTGTCCGCTCAGGCCGCCCGTGAGACCTTCGTCACCCTCTCGGACAGGTCGTCGCCGCCGAGGAGCCCGAACAGTCGGCGCAAGCGCTGCGGGCCATGACCCGGGATCACGCTCACCGCCCGGTCACTCTCTGCAGCGCCGCGACGATCTTCTCCGGCTTCGGCGGGCATCCGGGCACGGCCGGATCAACCGGTACGACGTCGGAGACGGCGCCCTCGACGCCGTACCCGCCGGCGAACCCCGCAGTTGATCGCGCAGTCGCGGACCGCGACCACCAGCCGCAGCTCGGGGCATCGCGGCGACGGTTCGGCGCAGCGGCTCGGCCATGTTCCGGGTCACCGGTCCGGTCACCAGGGCCACGTCCGCATGCCGGGGCGAGGCGAGCGCGGTCCACATCCGTTGGAAGTAGGCCAGCGGGCGGGGAATGAACAGGCCCCGTTCAGCGGTCTCCACATTGATGTCGTAGAAGGCGGGCAGGTCCTCGTAGTCGCCCTGGACGACCTTGACGCCGACCTTCTCCGCCTTCTTGATGTTGGGGCGCCATCGCTGGTTGATGCTCCGCTGCAGGTCCTCCAAGTATCCTCCGGCGAAGGGTACTTGGAGAACGTGGCGCGGCTGGCCCGCTGCGAAGCCGTCCTCGCCGGCGGGCTCGGTCTGCTGCCAGCCCATCCGGCGCAGCCGGTCGGCGATGTCGAAGGCCCGCGGCCCGTGCACGCTGGCCTCCATGTCCCGCAGCCGCCGGGCCTGCGGGTCGGAGATCGCAGCCTTGACCGCCTCGGCACTCCAGCGGCGGGCTGCCACGGGCGGCCCCTGTCTCGAGCTCGATGCCCAGGTCGGCCTTGAGAGCGGCCGTCCATTCCTTCAGAACGTCGTCCATGATTGATCGTTGTTCTCTCGTCCGTGTGACCTGCGAGCGGCTTGAGCGGAGTGCGGCGTCGGCTACAGCAGGCTGCTCCAGTACGCCCAGAAGCGGGTGAGGACGAGGAGTGCGATCACGCCGTACCAGGCGCCGAGGAGCATCCAGTGCGTGTCCCGCACGACCGCCAGCACCCCGCTGGGCACGGGGATGATGCCGCGTTCCAGGCAGTGCAGGGTGACGTACCAGAACAGGGCGATGGTCACGACCCAGACGACGGCGCAGTAGGGGCAGAGCTTGTTGAGTTCGTAGAGCGACTGCGCGATCAGCCAGTGCGCGAACACCACCGCCACCAGTGCACCGGCGTCCAGCGCGAGCCATAGCCGCGGGTGCAGGCGCGCCCCGGCGAGCACGGCGACGCCCAGGGCGGCCACGGCGGCGAAGGCGCCCAGGCCGAGCAGCATGTTGGGGAAGCCGAACAGGCTGCCCTGCGGGCTGGACATGACGCTGCCGCAGCTCACGACGGGGCTGATATTGCAGGGTGGTTGGTAGGCGGGGTCGCGCAGGAGCCGCCAGTCGTCCACGGTGAGCTGGAACGAGGCGAGCCAGCCGACGGTTCCGGTGAGGAGCATCACCAGGCCCGTTCGGCGGCTCGCGCCCACTGCGCTCGCGCGCCGGATGGTCGTGGCGTCCGGTGCGAGCGCGGGTCCGTGGCTCATGCGGCTCACCGGGAGCCGGAGGCCGACCGGGTCCGGCCCGCGGACGTCGGGGCTGCCGCCGGTGTGGCCCGCCTGCGGTAGACGAGGTACGGGCGGGCCAGGTAGCCGATCGGGGCGCTCCACACGTGGACGAGGCGGGTGAAGGGCCAGGCGGCGAAGAGCAGGAAGGCGGTCAGGGCGTGCAGTTGGAAGAGCAGCGGGGCGCCGCCGATCGCCTCCGGGTGCGGCTGGAGGACGAACAGGCCGCGGAACCAGACGGAGACGGTGGAGCGGTAGTCGTAGCCGGCGCCGAAGACGTTGTGGGCGGCGGTGGCGGTGATGCCCAGCACGACGGTGGCGGACAGCAGGGGGAAGAGGAGTTTGTCGCTGCGGTCGGTGGTGAGCCGGATCCTGCGGGTCAGGAGCCGGCGGGTGCACAGCATGCCGAGGCCCGCGACCATGGCGATGCCCGCCACCGAGCCCGCCCAGACGGCCGTGGTGTGGTATGTGTGCTCGCTGATGCCGACGGCCTCGGTCCACGAGTCCGGAATGGCGAGTCCCACGACATGCCCGGCGATCACCATGAAGGCACCCAGGTGGAACAGCGGGCTGCCCCAGCGCAGCCAGCGGTGTTCGAGGAGCTGGCTGGTGTGCGTGGTCCAGCCGAACTGGTCCTGGCGGTAGCGCCAGATGTGTCCGACCACGAATACCGCGAGGCAGACGTACGGGACGGCGACCCACAGCAGGAGGTCGGTGCCGCTCGCCGCCGCGGCGGCCGACGGGGAGAGGGATGCGGCGTTCATCGGGTGCCTTCCATACGGCTGGTGGTCGGGTCGGCGGGCGGCACACGGGTCGGCGGAGCGGCCGTCGGCGGCACGAACGTGCCCGGAGGGGCGAACTCCCCTTCCCCGTACGTTCCGTAGGGGTCGAGGCCGACCTCCTCGTTCGGCGGGCCCTCGGCGACGAGCTGGGCCACCGCCGCGCGGTCCGCCTCGGTGGGCGGCGGCAGCAGGGTGAGCAGCGCGGCCAGGACGTGCCGGTACGGCGAGTCGGCGTCGGCCAACGCCCGGTGGATCAGCTCCAGCCCGCGGCGGTGCTGGCGCAGCGGGGCCTCGCCGCCACCCGGGCCCGCCAGGGCGGCGAACTCCAGCACGACCGGCAGGTGGTCGGGCAGTTCACCCCCGTCGATGTCCCAGCCCGCGGCCTTGTACCGCTGGTTCAAAGTGAGCAGGGCCATGCCCCGGCGGCGGGTGTCGCCGTGCAGGTAGTAGGTGAGGTAGAGGCTGCTCTTGCGGCGCAGGTCGAACATCTCGACGTAGTGGCGCTCCAGTGCCTCCGGCTCCTGGTCGGCGAACCATGTGGTGAAGTCGGCCAGGTGCTCGGCGGCGGGCGAGGGCGGCAACGTCTCGATGGACGCGGTCAACACCGCTCGGCAGGCGGCGAGTTCGGCGTCCGGGTACTGCAGGAGCAGTGAGCACAGCCGCAGCAGCAGGGTGCGTGACTCGGCCTCCTCGGGTGTGAGGCGGGCCGGGCGGCGTACAGCGGCGCGGACGCGGGTGCGGACGAGGGCGGGAATGGATGGGGGTCCCCCCAGGCGTTTAGCACTGGGGGAGGGCAGCGGGCTCACGGACGGTCTCCGACGGGGGCTTCGGGCGCACGGCGGCGCAGGGTGGGGATGCCGAGAATCACTCGTCGGCCACCGGCGTCCGCCGGGCCGTCGGACGATTCGACCGGGCAGCGGTTCTCCATCGCGCTGAGCGCGGCGGCATCCTCCTTGTGGGCGGCCGGGACGACGTAGCGGTCCTGGTATTTGGCGATGGCGAGAAGCCGGTGCAAGTCCTCCGCCTCGCGCGAGGTGAGGCCGACGGCCTTCAGCGCTGCCTCGTCGCCGTCCTCCCCGAGGGTGCGTTCACGCATGTACGAGCGCAGGGCGGTGAGCTTCATCAGCACCCCGGCGACCACATCGGCGTCCCCGGCGGTGAACAGCTCCGCCAGGTACTCCAGCGGGATGCGCAGCCGGGTGACGGCGGCGAAGACGTGGTCGGGGTCGTCCTGGTTTCCGCCCGCGGCGTCGACGGCGTCCAGGACGGGGGAGAGCGGGGGTACGTACCAGACCATCGGCATCGTCCGGTACTCCGGGTGCAGCGGCAGCGCCACCTTGTACCGCGTCACGAGGTCGTAGACCGGGGAGCGGCGGGCCGCGTCCAGCCAGTCCTCCGGGATGCCGGCCTCCCGCGACGCCGCGATCACGTCGGGGTCGTGCGGGTCGAGGAAGACGCCGCGCTGCGCGTCGAGCAGGTCCTTCTCGTCGGGGGTGGCCGCGGCCTCGCCGACGCGGTCGGCGTCGTACAGCAGCAGCCCGAGGTAGCGCAGGCGGCCGACGCAGGTCTCCGAGCAGACGGTGGGCTGGCCGGCCTCGATGCGCGGGAAGCAGAAGGTGCACTTCTCGGCCTTGCCGGTGGCGTGGTTGACGTACACCTTCTTGTACGGGCATGCCGTCACGCACATGCGCCAGCCCCGGCAGCGATCCTGGTCGACCAGCACGATGCCGTCCTCGACCCGCTTGTACATCGCGCCCGAGGGGCAGGCCGACACGCAGGCCGGGTTGAGGCAGTGTTCGCACAGGCGGGGCAGGTGGAAGAGGAAGGTCTGCTCGAACTCGAACTTGACCTTCTCCGCCCATTCGCCGGTCAGGTTGGGGTCGCCGGCGGCGTTCTCGGGTGCACCGCCCAGGCCGTCCTCCCAGTTGGCGCCCCACGTGATGGACGTGGGCTTGCCGGTGAGCACCGAGCGCGGGCGGGCCACGGGCATGTCCTTGCCCGCCGGGGCGCTGACGAGGTTGTCGTAGTCGTAGGTGACCGGCTCGTAGTAGTCCTCGATGGACGGCAGGTCCGGGTTGGAGAACAGGGACAGGAGCCTCTTGATCCGGCCGCCGGAGCGCAGGACGAGACGCCCGCGCTTGTCGAGCATCCAGCCGCCCTTCCACTGCTCCTGGTCCTCGTAGCGCCGGGGATACCCGACGCCGGGCTTGGTCTCGACGTTGTTGAACCAGGCGTACTCGACCCCGGTGCGGTTGGTCCACGTCTGCTTGCAGGTGACCGAGCAGGTGTGGCAGCCGATGCACTTGTCGAGGTTCATC